>CABXZZ010000092.1 GCA_902516825.1 uncultured SAR116 cluster alpha proteobacterium | reverse complement strand
CTAATGTTTTATTAACTGATGTATGGATATCGATGGGAGATGAGGAAGGAACTAGATTGCAGGATCTCAAACCCTATCAGGTAAATAAAGAGGTGCTTGATTGCGCAGATGACAACGCCATTTTTCTACATTGTCTTCCTGCTTTCAGGGGTAATGAGGTTACCGCGGAAGTAATTGATGGTTCTCGGAGCAGGGTATTTGACGAAGCAGAAAATAGACTTCATGCCCAAAAAGCAATTTTGTGCTATTTGTTTGGAGACAATTCAATTAAAGTCTAAGACTTCAAAATTGTGTAATAATACCGATGGCACATATAAATGGAATTTTCTAAAGACAAGGTTTTTTCAAAGACAATAACTTCTCTTTTAGATTTGCCGTCAAACAGCTTTGTTTTGCCTTTTTATTTAACGGGAAGCCCAACTAATAAGACGCCAAAAATAAGAGGTAGAATCAGTCGTCTTGTAAAGCCAATAACGGATATTCTGGGCAGACATAATTATCCAGACTCGATTAACTCAATTTTGGCGGAAGCTATGGTTGTCACGTCCTGTTTATCGACCACATTTAAGTTAGATGGCGTAATCACATTACAAGCAAAAGGGCATGGCCCGTTAAAAACCTTATTTTGTGATGTTTCTAGTGATGGACATATGAGAGCCTATGCAACATTAGATGCTCAAACTCTTAAAAAAATGCCTCGATCAAAAGATACTACGCTACCAAGACTAATGGGCAACGGATATATGGCTTTTACTATTGAGTCGAACGGGCCTAATCAGCGGTATCAAGGCATTGTTGATCTATCTGGCGAGACAGTTTCTGATGCTGTAATTTCCTGGTTCAAGAATTCTGAACAAGTCCACACTAAATTTATCACAATGACAGAAAAGCAAAATGGACTCTGGATTGCAGCAACCCTTATGGTTCAAAAAATCGCGGAGGAGGGTGGGTCAGAAAATAGGCTGCTTACTGACGAGATAGATATCTGGCGGGAGGCCAATATACTTGCTCAATCTGTTGCTACAGAAGAATTGCTTAATCCAAAATTAGAGCTTCAAACGCTTCTATTTAGATTGTTTCACGAGCTTGGTGTGTATATTCTGCCACCTCGGCACATTATAGATGTATGTCGTTGTAGTAAAGATAAAGTAGAGACAATTCTTCGATCTATAAACAAGGATGAGCTACAAGCCTTAGTAGATGAAAATGGTGATTTGGTGGTTGATTGTGAGTTCTGTAAAAAAAGGCGTATTTTCTCTGCTGATTTAAAAACCCATTAAATGTTTTGGATAATTTTTAATATGAGAATTTTGCATTGAATCTTATGTATAATAAGCTAGGATCATAACGCCATTTTTTAAATTGATTATATGACATTATTAGGAGAAATTAGATGCGTCTGACCTTTATAACTATATCGATTTTTCTGTTTTTTTCTGCATGTAGCCAGAAGATTTATGATGAACCTCTGGTGCCGGAGTTTGCATCTTCAGATTATGTACCTCTATCAATTAACGCTAGAAAACTCATCATTATTCAAAATTGGAAAATGCCTGGAGAGGAGCCGTTCTATGAGCATTTAATTTCGCCCAACCCGTCCTCAATATTAACTGATTGGGCAGGTAATACATTGTTACCTACTGGCTCGTCAGGGGAGGTTACACTTGATATAAGGAAGGCATCAATCGTCATCAAAGAAATTTATCAGGCGGATACGATTAAAGGGCAGTTTACGGATAACCAGTTGAATAAAATAGAAGTTGAATTGGCAGGTCAGATAATGTGGCTACAACCCGTCACCGGCCAGACTGGTTTTCTTGATGCGCGTGCTATCAGCTCTACAACTGTGCCAGAGTCATCTACTGCGCTTGAATTTGAAGTTGCCGTTCAAGAGACCATTTTATCGGCTCTTGGAGGATTCGACGGAAAATTAAGGTTAGAAATTGAGAGTCTCAACGGAATGATACTTCGTTGAAGTTTCTCAAAATTAATTCCGCCAGAA
>CABXZZ010000091.1 GCA_902516825.1 uncultured SAR116 cluster alpha proteobacterium | reverse complement strand
TTGATTTTTGCCATTAGATATAATCTGCTTTTATATCAAAAAGGATTAAATGTTTTGTATTGTAACGTAATAAAAGCAAACCTTAAGGATGAAAGTGCTTTAAAATCCCTTTTAAATTATACGGATAAGGGCGCTGATCATGATAGATTCGAAAAATTTGGCGCATTGCTGAAATTTTGGGTAAAAATATCTCCTAGTACTGGCATATTCATAATAATTTATCCTTCAGAAAAACTTTTCATGAACGCAAAGAATGAGTTTAGTTCTATAATAAAATCTCTAGAATTAACTGGAAGTAAACTGGAAACATTTTCTGGCGCAATCGAGAATTTGAGTTACAACAATATTTTTTATGATGCCCTAAGAAAGATTGGGACCGAATTTTCGTTGGACTAATTTTACAAAAAGCATTGAGTTTTTGAGGACATGTAGGAAAAATATTTAATTATTGTTACCCTTTTTATACACATAAAGTGCATCCGATGTATGACACAGTATTGACACAGCGCGTTAGTCAGGTATGCTATATTCACAAATAGGATCTGTTTAAAAACAAGTACTTACATGGGAAAATGGATAGAGCACTAGACTACGAATCTAGGGGTCAGGAGTTCGAATCTTCTCGAGCGCGCCATTTTTCCTTGATTAATTCAGTCTGTTATCGTTTGGGGTAATAGATTGGTTTGTGTAAAATGCTGTTTTTGACACAGGATTTGACACAGTAAAAGGTCAAGTCCATGGGAAGTGTGCGTAAAAGGGTTAAAACTTGTGATTTTAAGAAAAAAGTCTATCAAAAATTGATAAGTAAAATGGAGGGTAATTATTCTCTCGAATATTATTATTTGTTGAATAGTTTTTTTGAAAAAACGCAGTACGATGATGTCAAAGCGTATATACAATCCGTGGGATGTAAATATTTTATTGGGTTCATTGAATTTAAAGAGTTAGGAATAGAGATCAACTAAATATGCTGGAATTAATAAAAGGGAATTCTTTGGAGGTGCTAGATGATCTTTTTGGCGAGAGAGGAGAGTTCGTAGACCTCATCTTTTCTGATCCCCCTTATTTTTTATCAAACGGGGGAATAACGTGCCAAAACGGCAAAATAGTAAAAGTTGACAAAGGATCTTGGGATAAATCAAAGGGTGCAGAACTAAACCATCAATTCAATTATGAATGGTTGAGTCGGTGTCAAAAAGTATTAAAGACTAATGGCACCATTTTTGTGTCTGGCACTCATCATGTTATTTTTTCAGTTGGTTTTGCCATGCAACAACTGGATATGAAAATATTAAATACCATTACATGGCAGAAACCGAATCCTCCACCTAATTTATCTTGCAGATATTTTACACATAGTACAGAGACAGTAATTTGGGCGGCAAAAAATCAGAAAGCAAAACATATTTTTAATTATGAAGACATGAAGAATATTAACGGCGGAAAGCAAATGAAAGATGTTTGGACTATGACTGCCCCTAAGCAGTCTGAGAAATCTTTTGGCAAACACCCCACGCAGAAACCACTAGAATTGATAGAAAGATTGATATCTGCAACGACAAAGGTTGGAGGAACAGTATTAGATCCTTTCAATGGCAGTGGAACGACTGGTGTAGCATGTATCAATTTGGATAGGAAATATTTTGGTATCGAGTTAGAAGAAGAATTTATCGAACTCTCCAGGAGACGTTTTGCTAACGCTAAGGAAACTAGAAAACAGATGCCGTTTTAAAGTTTTATCTGATTAATAATATTAATTTCAACTGGCGATTATTATAACTGAACACTGCCCCCTACTCACATACTGGTCGAATAATCGATTTATAGTTGCTTTATCGTTCTTCGAAAACACCTCAATTACATCAAACTTAATATTCGATGGTAGTTGACTAATTGACCTTATTAATTCCGATTTATTCTTTGGAGCATGCGTTGAGGAAATTATGAGTAATTCCTTCATTCATCGATTGACTGATATTAAGGTTTTTCTGATTTATTTTCTATACATTCTTTATGTTGAATTAAATTCTGACGCTCTTGGCGGCAATAATT
>CABXZZ010000090.1 GCA_902516825.1 uncultured SAR116 cluster alpha proteobacterium | reverse complement strand
AGGAGTAGATTGGAACTGGAAAAAGATAGCCACAAGGAAAAACAAGATGGATAAGCTTGTAATTGACGGTGGTCAAAAATTGTCTGGTTCAATTAAAATTAGTGGCGCAAAAAATGCGGCACTTCCATTGCTTGCATCGGGCCTTATGTGTTCTAGAACCCTTCAACTCAGCAATGTTCCTGAACTTGCTGATACTGTTTCTATGATTGCATTATTGGAACATCTGGGAGTGCAGATAGCGCGAACAGAAAATAAACTTCAAATAACAGGAGAGGTAAAAATACTAGACGCCCCATATGAACAGGTACGCAAAATGCGAGCCTCAATACTGGTGCTTGGACCTTTGTTAGCAAGATATGGTAGTGTTAAAGTTTCGTTGCCAGGGGGTTGTGCAATCGGCACTCGGCCAGTAGATTTGCATATTTGGGCTATGCAGCAATTAGGTGCAATTGTTGAACTTGCAGATGGATATATAAAGGCAAGATGCAAAAATGGCCTTGTAGGAAACAAGATTGTGTTCCCAGTTGTGTCAGTCGGGGCAACAGAAAACACTATGATGGCAGCAAGTCTTGCAAAGGGAAGAACCCAAATCATTAATGCTGCAAGAGAACCAGAAATTATAGATCTTGGAAATTGTCTAAATGCGATGGGAGCAGAGATCACTGGCCATGGAACTGATAATATTATTATTGATGGTGTGGACACATTATCAGGTGCCAGTCATAGTGTGATTGCGGACAGAATTGAAGCTGGGACATTTGCCATTGGAGCAGCAGTGACGCAAGGTGACATTACTCTGAGGGATATAAATCCTGTTTATTTAAATGCGTTGTTTGCTGTTTTAGAGCAAACTGGTGCGACTATCCAAATAGGAGATGATTGGGCGCGCATTTCATCTAATGCACGTGCCAAGTCAGTTGATATAGCTACTCAGCCATATCCAGGGTTTCCAACAGATCTGCAAGCCCAATATATGTGTTTAATGGCAACAGCTGATGGTAGCTCAAAAATCACAGAGACTATTTTTGAAAATAGATTTATGCATGTTCCAGAATTAATCAGAATGAGTGCAGATATCCAAATCGATGGTAGAAGCTGTATCGTTCATGGTAAATCTGATTTGAAACCTGCTCCTGTCATGGCAACAGATCTGCGTGCTTCGGTTTGTCTCGTTCTAGCGGCACTTGCAACCGCTGGCACAACAACGATTAGCCGAATTTATCACTTAGACAGGGGCTACGCAAATCTTGAAGAAAAATTAAATAATTGTGGGGCGAGGATTCAAAGACAAGCCGAGTGATAAATGTCAAATAATTCTATTCAAAATATAAATAAGCAACTTCAAAAACATGCCAGCAGTACTATTTCGCTTCGATGCAGGCAGTCTCAGGATTTAGAAGTTGTCTCCAGCTTGTTGCAGGACGCATTGGTTGGCAACGCAGATTTACGGTTTGAGAAACCTAAAAATAGTTTTTTATTCGTCGCTAATCGTTTTTGCTGGGAAGTGGTAACCAAAAATTCTAAGGATAAAAGTTATTATCGAGTGTTATCAGGTGTTAATATTCAGAATGTCACTTCAGTAAAACATCAAAATTTAACACATTATAAAGAGGCAAACGAAGCATTATTTTACAATCTACTCACAATTGAGTATGACAGTGGCAAAAACGAAGTAACTTTGGTATTTTCGCAAAATGTAAGCGTGAAACTAATAGTTTCCGAATTAGATATTTTTTTACGAGATATAGCAGAGCCTTATCCAACAATACAAATGCCTAATCATTTTTCTTAAGCTTAAGGGGACGCATGAAACTAGTTTACGTTTTTTTAGATGAATAGTCAGAGTAATACCAAACTCATATTGGCCCTTCCTAAAGGAAGAATCCTTGAGCAGGCAATGCCAATTCTTAAACGCGCCGGTATTGAGCCAGAACCTGCTTTTTTTGAAGCATCAGACCGACGATTGCAATTTTCTTCTAATCATCTGAATATTGATATTATTCGAGTAAGAAGTTTTGATGTAGCAACCTTTCTTGCCTATGGTGCGGCGCATCTAGCTATTGCTGGTTCAGATGTGTTG
>CABXZZ010000089.1 GCA_902516825.1 uncultured SAR116 cluster alpha proteobacterium | reverse complement strand
TCCAATAGTAAGGTTACCACAATCACCGTTTATTTCTACTATTTCGGCTGCAATTTCGTGTCCCATGATTCTAGGAAAAGGAATTGGGGTGCGCCCAGCTTTCACATGCTGTACTGTAAGGCCAGCTCCACAAGCAAGCACTTTGGCAACAGCCTCCCCAGGGCTAGGTTCAGGGTCATCAACTATTTCAAGTGAGAATGGTTGGGCTGGTCCATGTGATACAAGAGCTTTCATACTATTACCCTTTCCCTTTTACTGATGATTGTATTTCTAAAATATGATTTTCCAAATTATCAGTTAGATCTATGGCTTCTCCAATAAATGCTGAAGCATCCATGGCCATTGTGAGTACTAAATTCCTATGACCATCTTTAGCAGTTGCGTGAGGTGTTGATTGCCCGTTTACTAAACTCTGATACCATGAATTGGTTTCCTCACGAATTGGTCCCCATATTTGTCCGTCAAAAATATCTCCAGGAGGATATGAGGTCAAAAAATCTACGTGTCTCTGTGGAGGCTCAAAGCCGTGGGGCACATATCCACCACCTTGGGATTTGGTGCTAGCAAGAACCAAATCACGATGCGTATCTTCAATGTCAATGACACCTTCAGTTCCAACAATACCAATTTCTAATCCATAAACTGATCCAGGCCATACTTGTGGCAAAGCCCAACTGATATTCATACTGAAAATAGTACCATCATCCATTGTAAACAGACCAAAGGTAGCATCTTTGGTACCATACTGTGAGAGAGACTTATCAACCGATTTGGCAAAAATTTGCGCAGGTGTTTTACCCTCTAATAACCAAAGTGACATATCAAGGCTATGCGTTCCAGATACTACCATTGGGGTCAGGTTTTCGCGCTCGTTTGTGCGTCTGACAGTTGCAATGGGTACCATTGAGTTCATAAAAGCTCGTGTAACAACTGATGTTACATCACCAATGCGGCCTTCTTGTAGGCGCTGTTTTACGGTTAAAAATCGTCTCCGAAAGCGATTTGTGTACCCCATCACAGCATGAACGCCTGCTGCCTCGATTGCTGCTAATATTTTTGCTGATTCCTGAATATCGGTAGCAAGTGGTTTTTCGATAAATAAACTCGCTCCAGCTTCTACAGCTGCGATCGTTGGACCAAAATGGTGATTTTCATCAGTTGCTATAATAACAGCATCAACCTCACTTCTTGAGAGCAACTTATCATAATCATCTGTAAAGAAGTCTGCATTAGCATCATCCTGCAATTTCGCTCCAAGTTCAGTATTTAAGTCACATAATCCAAGCCAGCCAATACCAGGGTAATCCCGAGCCATGATGGCTCTAATCCGGCCGATGGTGCCACATCCAACTATTGCAAGACCTATTTCCTTTTTGCCAGAATTAGCCATTTTTTGTCCCCCCTAGATATGTAATTTACTGAAATTAGTAATCTTTATATAACGCTAATGATTTTTGGCAAGTTTCGCAATATATTGATAAACAGCTCGAAGTCCCATTGCTTCACCTCCAATTGGCCTCCCTGGTCTGCTCGAGAGGTTCCATCCCATTACATCGATATGCGCCCAATTTAAATCTTTGCCGATGAATTTTTGTAAGAATAATGCTGCTGTTATCGCGCCACCATATCCTGATTGACCTGTACTCGAAACCGCTAATGTTCCTGTTTTTAAATATCTTTCATAAGGCGCAAATAAAGGCAAATGCCATATTGGATCGTTAATATTTTCGCCTATCAACATTAGCTGTCTAGCGGTATCAGAATTATTGCAAAAAAGCGCGGGACATTCTGTTCCAAGAGCCACTCTTGCAGCGCCAGTTAGCGTTGCAAAGTCAACCACAAAATCTGGCTTATCCTTTTTGGCATAGAACAGCGCGTCTGCTAGTACAAGGCGCCCCTCTGCGTCAGTATTTCCTACCTCAACAGGAATTCCTGCTGCAGTTTCAATTATATCAAGTGGTCTCATGGATTTTTCAGACACTGAATTTTCAGCAGCTGGTATTAAAACACGCAGTTGTACCGGCAGGCCTGTTTCCATAATAGCCGATGCCAAACCAAGTGCATGTGCTGCGCCCCCCATATCTTTTTTCATAATCTCCATGGCTTTTGATGGTTTT
>CABXZZ010000088.1 GCA_902516825.1 uncultured SAR116 cluster alpha proteobacterium | reverse complement strand
TCTGGAAAGAAGTTGGCTTAAACCCAGAAACTGGCTCTGGAAAGTGGTATTTTGAAACTGGCTCTGGTATGGGAACTACCTTGAATACAGCTGTTGGAATGAGCGCCTATACGCTAGTTGATAGGGCAAGCTGGCACTCATTCTCGAACAAATATGATTTTCGAATTATTCTGGAGGGAGATAGGCGGTTATTTAACCCGTACGGTATAATGCTTATAAGTAAGGATAAATGTCCTGCGGTGAAATCTAAAGAGGGCCAATTATTTATTGACTGGCTTATTTCAGACAAAGGGCAGAAATGGATTGGACAATTTAGGATTGATGGACGACAAGTTTTTAACCTGAAATCAGATTAGTAATTTTTCCCCATGTTTATTGAAAAAAAATTTTGCTAACAATTTTATTTAATCTACCCTATTAAATTGGGCATTTCATATCTGTGGTGACCCCGACAGGACTCGAACCTGTTACCTCGGGATTAGGAATCTCGCGCTCTATCCTGATGAGCTACGGGGCCATTGATTATTAAACTCTCTCGCGAGGCTATATATTAGATTTCAGCTTATAATATTATCTATGGGACACGGTACGAATACTTATTTTGTTGTTATTCATTTAACCCGCTCAGAAGCAGGAAGCAATTTAAATATACGAGCATTCGGATAATCATCATACACCATCTTGAAATTCTTGGTATCAAATCTGCCAAGATGAAACATCTGATTAAAACTACTAAAAAACAACTCTTCGTGGAGAATAGCTACTTTAGCTGTTTTACCATTCCTGTCTTTCATAATTTGGAACATATTTAGCTCGGCATCTTTGAAGCGTCTGCTACCAACAACCCGCCCACCGTGGGCCTCAACAACGAGATCCAACTTAGAGTTTCCATCTATCTTGCCCTCTCTTAAATCAATCAAAGAATCATTGCATCTAATTACTCCTGATATTTCGCTATCAGTACAATTTAGAAAATTATAAACCAAATTCTGTCAGCCCTATGACCTTTCGCCAGAATTGGAGAGCCTAAATCTATATCCCACCTCCCAATTTTTGAAATAGACGGTATCCAACTTGTCATCTGATCTGTCAGCATTAAGTATACAGTTGGGGCTAGATCATCCCTCTTATCAATCATTATTTGTGTTAAAGCAGTTCTATTCTCAACCTTTGCTTCCAAACTAGACAACCCGCCACGGGCAAGAAAACGAAGTGTATCTGCTGTATAAACTGGGTTACTAGATAGAAGTGCGTCCGCAATAAAATAGTTAGTATTACTTAGATGTGTCCCAGGGTCTGTAAAAGTTGGCAGTCCATTCATCAACATAGACGCATATCCATAATCCCACCAACTTGCTACAACGCCATTCTCGCCTCCAGAGATCTGTTTAATTTCTGACATGGCTTTGATAATAGGAACAGGGATAGACGGTCTTGCTAGCTGATTAACAGGACCAGTAACCCAGATAAATAGCAACAAGGCCGCGCAAGTAGCTGCAGATGCTAATATGCTACAGATTTGTGCAAAATTCCCTAATCTATATGAAAACTGATAAACAGCTAATCTTGTAATTAATACAACCAAATAACCGCCGCCAAACCAGAAAAATGGTGCAGAATAAAATAAAGCCCTATTTCCGAGCACTATCGTTAACAAAGCAAACCCAGCAAGAGGGGCGTATGCTATCGCGATAACTGGATGCCTGATCGCCCAAAAAACGATACCCAACAAACAAAATACACTAACTAGAACAGAACCTGTCATTCGATATAGTATTTTGTTTAATGCGATTTGCGATACTTCGGTAACCGTAGATATAACATTACTAAAAATAAAATTATGGTGGGTAAATTCTGTTAATAAATATATGGAATTTAGCGGATTGACAAACCAAGCACCTGACAGAACTATAAATATAGCGGAAAATCCAACAATTCGTCGCGGGTCGCGGCTTATAACGAGCGTAAGCCAAAACAACGAGCACGCTGCCATAAATATAAGTTGAGGTTTACCATACCAATCTATAAATATCTTCGCTGTTAAACCAGCTATTAAAGTAAAAAACAAGCCCCATTTTATATCTTTTGCCCTACCTGCACACATTACCATCGCAAACA
>CABXZZ010000087.1 GCA_902516825.1 uncultured SAR116 cluster alpha proteobacterium | reverse complement strand
CTACGCCGATGATGGAACAATTCCTTGATGTGAAATCACATTATCAGGATTTTTTGCTTTTCTACCGCATGGGCGATTTTTATGAAATGTTTTTCCACGATGCAGAAATTGCATCTGGGTTACTTGGTATTGTGCTAACCAAAAGAGGACAGATGGATGGCAATGATATCCCTATGTGTGGTGTTCCTGTTCATGCGATGGATGGATATTTGGAGAAGTTAATTCGACTTGGACATCGTGTTGCTGTTTGCGAGCAGGCAGAAACGCCAGAAATGTTTAAGAAACGAGGCGGAAAAGGACCCTTGCCACGTGCTGTTGTTCGAGTGGTAACAGCTGGCACCCTTAATGAAGACGGTCTGCTGGCTCCTACACAAAATAATTATCTTGCGGCGATAGGCCATGCAAATAGTGAATTTGCTATCGCGTGGGCTGATATGTCTACGGGCAGTTTTCAGGTTCAAGCTGTTAAGCTTGAATCAATTTTAACAACGATTGAGCGGCTTAATCCTGCTGAAATACTTTTTCCAGAAACCCAAGCGGCCATTGTGGATTGTCTTAAAGGTTTCTCATGTGCCTTTCCACTTCCTAATGAAAGCTTTGAGAGTAGCGACTCAGAACAAAAGTTTAAAAAATTCTTCGGTGAAGGTGTGCATCAAAGGGACTTTTCTCGTTGTCAGTTTTCCGCGATTAATGGTATTTTGAATTATCTAAGCAAAACGCAAATTTCTAAGAAACCATTTTTATTACCACCCATTTTGTTAGATAAAAATCAAATATTAGAGATAGATCCCGCAACGCGCAGATCACTAGAAATTACAAGAACTTTATCTGGGGAGAAGAAAGGGTGTCTTCTAGATACAATAGATAAGACAAGGACAGCGATTGGAGCACGATTGCTTGCAAGCAGGATAGCATCACCATTGGCTGTGAAGCCTGAAATAGACGAGCGTCTAGATCTTGTTAGTTGGTTTCTAAGTCAGAATATTATAAAAACGGAAATAGGCGAACTTTTAAAAGGACTTCCTGATTTTGAGAGATCACTTGCCCGTCTATCAGTTGGCAGAGGCGGGCCTAGGGACTTGTTTTCACTTGCAACCGCCATCGAAAATGCCCAAAAAATATCAAAAATTATCGAACAGGCCGTTACCGTATCAAGTCCAGAATTACTGGCTGATATTGGCAGGGTTGTAAGCAATCCATATTCTCTTTCACTTAAAATAAAGGACGCATTGGCAGAAAATTTACCGCTGCTACCAAGAGAAGGTCAGTTCATTCGCGCTGGTTTTGATACAGCACTTGATTCCCTATGTGATTTGCGGGATAAAAGCAGGCGGCATATTTCGCTGTTACAGCAAGAGTATTCAGAAGCTACAGGCATTTCGTCACTTAAAGTGAAACATAATAACGTACTTGGCTATCATATAGAGGTGCGCACTAATCATGCTGATAAGCTCATGTCAGAGAAGCAATTTATTCATAGGCAAACCACAGCCCAAGCGGTCCGTTTTACAACTGCAGCGCTTGGAGAACTGGAAAGGGAACTAGCCACAGCGTCAGATAGAGCCCTTGCTATTGAAATGTCATTGTTTGATTGTTTGGTAGAAGAGACGCTGGAATGCTGCGGGTCTATCGCCGATTGTGCATTAATTATCGCACAGATTGATGTTGCTATTGGAACAGCTTTACTAGCTGAACAACATCATTATGTCCGCCCCGATATAACAAATGAAACCCAGTTTATGATTGAAGCTGGTAGACACTCCGTGGTTGAAACTATGTTAGGTCAAGATGAACGTTTTATGGTAAATGACTGCAATCTAACACAAGGCCAAAAAATTTGGCTTGTTACGGGCCCTAATATGGCTGGTAAATCCACATTTCTTCGACAAAACGCACATTTTGTTATCTTGGCGCAGGCTGGATTATTTGTTCCTGCAAAAAAGGCAAAAATTGGTATAGTTGATAAATTATTTAGCAGAGTTGGTGCATCAGACGATTTGGCAAGAGGTCAGTCTACTTTCATGGTAGAGATGATTGAAACTGCTGTAATTTTAAATCAAGCAACACCCAATTCACTCGTGATACTCGATGAAATAGGCCGTGGCACATCTACCTATGACGGGCTTGCTATTGCACATGCTACTTTAGAACATTTGCACAATGTTAA
>CABXZZ010000086.1 GCA_902516825.1 uncultured SAR116 cluster alpha proteobacterium | reverse complement strand
CTTTACCAGAAATTAACCTCCAATTTTTCGTATTCGTCAGCTTTGCAGCCATTTTGCAAATAGCCTTCACAATATTGTTAATTATGATGTTTAAACATCGAAATTATGCAATTGGTATTGCTCTATCAAAAACTGAGATCCTTCAGACTGCCATATTGGAAGCGTTTTTAATTGGCTATGTGGCAAGCTTTTCTACAACATTTGCAATCGTAATAGGACTTTCCGGCATTGCTCTTCTTAGTTACCAAAAAATTGAATTCCCTAACGGACATTATATGCATTTATTTTTCTCTCCTTCTCACTTTTTGGGAATAGGCTCAGGAACATCACTTGCTTTAGCAAATATATTCTACTTCAAAGCAACTATGCTTTTAGGGGGTGATATGCTAGCGCTAGATGCTAGTTTTACAGCTGCGATAGCTATTACTTTACAAACCATTATTCTTGGCTCTTACTTATTTCTAAGACAGCCTGAACAGTTAGTGCTTTGCATCGCTAACTGGAGAATTGGCATTTTCATAGGCATTACAGCGGCAATCTCCACTGCGGCATGGTTTATGGCTTTTGCTATGTTTCATCTTGGTGCTGTGCGAGCTATTGGTCAGATAGAATTAATTATATCGATTTTGTTTTCGTGGCTTCTTTTTAAGGAAAAAATTTCGCTACTTGAGGTAATTGGCATCAGCGTGCTTGGCATTTCCATTGTTATTGTTCTGTTATATGCTTAACTCTAAAGAGATAATTTTATGAAAATCTTACATGTTACTAGTGATAATAAACCAGGTGGTATTCAAAAAGCTTTTAAAGCCTACCTTGGTATACTGTCAGCCATGCCTCAATTCGAAAATATTTATTTCTCGCCCAATAGACTAGAATTTCACGAACACAAATATCATGCGCAGCACATACACATGTCATGGATACAAAAAACGCTTTTCCGCAGAGCCACTAATTTTCCTATTCGGAAACTCTATAACCATTCTTTTAAAATTGGACTTGTGCATAACGGATTTGTCTGCGCGAGCGTCAAAAGGTATTGCGATAACGTGATAGGCATTTGTCATAATGACAAGCCAGAGCAATTTAGGGATGCAGATCATCTAATATGTTTAACACCAAATGCGGCACAGCAAGCTAGAAAATTAGGAAGAGCTGATAATAGTATCCACATCTTACCTCATTATTTAGAACCTCAAAAAAAATCTAGTCGAAGTGTTAAATTAAACCACAGAGTTACTATTGGTGCCGCGGGTAGGTTTGTTGAAAAAAAAGGTTTTAAGACATTTATAGATGCTGCCAAAGTAATCAGGAGTGAAAACTTAGAAATTGAATTCCTGCTTGCAGGCGATGGTCCATTATCCAAACAGCTTCGTTCATATGCCAAACAAAAAGGTAATCCAGTAAGATTTACCGGATGGGTTGATATTGAAGATTTTGCGCCATCAATTGATATATTTTGTCTTCCCTCTCTTGATGAGCCATTTGGCTATATATTAGCTGAAATGATGCATCATGGTGTTGCTGTAATTGCGTCCAAAACAAATGGCCCTTTATGGATTTGCAAAGAGGAGAAAACTGCGCTTTTTTTTCGGCCGTCACATAGCACTGAGCTAGCAAATTGCTTAAGAACTCTTATAACAGACCCTCAAAAGATGCTTCATTATCAACATTACGCTAAAAAGGCAATTAATGATAAACGTTTTTCAAAGCAGGCTTTTACAGAACAGCTGTTCTCTATTATCTGCTCAATAACCAAAAGTGAGAGCTAAAATCAGAGCTGACTAATAGGAAGCGCCGTTGAATATTTAATTTCTTCCATTGTAAAAGAAGAACTAACATCTTTCAATGGAACCTCAGATATTAATTTTTTATAAAATGTATCATAAGCTGCTATGTTTTTTACTACCACCCGCAGTAAATAATCTACGTCACCTGACATGCGGTAAAACTCCACAACTTCCTCATACCCAGAAATTTTTTTTGCGAATTTGTTCAACCATCCTGATGAATGCTCTGTAATTTTAATAGCTACAAAAACAGACATACCAAGGCCAACCAGATTAGCATTTAAAAGTGCAACGCGGCTTCTGATAATACCTTCTTCCTCAAGCTTCTGGATTCGCCTCCAACACGGTGTTACTGAAAGACCTACTTTACGCGCAACATCCGCTATAGGTTGAGCCGCGTCTTGTTGCAGTATAAAA
>CABXZZ010000085.1 GCA_902516825.1 uncultured SAR116 cluster alpha proteobacterium | reverse complement strand
GTTGTCACTATTCTGTTTGTTCGCCACTATGCAACTCATGACTTTGACCCGATCGGAAATTTCGCACCATCTTTACCCTACCGGGTGGCAGGACTATAGATTAATCGACTCTGGAGGTGGACAAAAGTTAGAGCAATTCGGCCCATATCGGTTCGTCAGACCTGAAGCTCAGGCATTATGGGCACCTAGACTAGAAAATTCTATATGGCAGCAAGCAGATGGTTATTTTATTACATCAGGACAAGATAATGAAAAAGGCGGTACTTGGCGTTTAAATAGCTCTCTTCCAGTGAACTGGCAGATGCGATTTGAAGATATTCATTTCTTTGCAATGCCCACATCCTTTCGACATTTAGGGTTTTTTCCAGAACAGTCTGTTCATTGGCAATGGTGCGCCTTAAAAATCAAAGATTTTATAAAGATCCATAATCGTGCACCGCGAATTTTAAATCTTTTCGCCTATTCTGGAATTGCAAGCTTGCATGCAGCAAATGCAGGAGCAGAAATCACCCATATCGACGCAAGTAAAAAAGCTGTTCAACTTGCATTTGACAACAGAGCTCTTAGTAAATTAGATAATGCCCCTATTCGGTTCATCATTGAAGATGCAATACAATTCGTTCAACGTGAATTAAGGCGTGGCAATTCATATGACGGCATAATATTAGACCCTCCTAAATATGGCAGAGGGCCGAAAGGAGAGGTATGGCAATTACAGGAAGACCTGCCTTTGTTATTAAATAATTGCCAGCAACTAATTTCTGACTTACCTTTATTTCTAGTGGCAACCATTTACGCAGTTCGGCTGTCTATTATTTCAGTTCATGCTGCGATAGCTGATAGCTTCTCTGAGATGGGGGGAGAATTAACATCTGGCGAAATAGCTCTTATTGAAGACGATACTTTATCAAACAAACCACCAAGAGCGATTGGACAAGCCCTTTATGCAAGATGGTGTGGTCTAGCAAAATAGAGATAACGGGAACCTTAATCATTTTGATGACGCAAAAATTCATATAAACAAATGCCGGTAGCAACAGCCAAATTCAAGCTATCAGAGCGACCATGCATTGGCATTGCAATAATCTGGTCACATGCCTCTCTTAGTTTTTTTGGCAGTCCTGCCTGCTCATTCCCCATTAAAATAATACAAGGGGCACGCCACTCAGCTATTCGATAATCAACTTTAGATTGCAAAGCAGTACCGATCAGGGTTCCCTCAAGTTTCCTCTTAAAAGCGATAAACTCTTCGCTTGTACAATGACTTACCTTTAGGCTAAAAATAGCACCCATAGAAGCTCTCACAGATTCAACAGAAAAAGGATCGGTACAATCATCAATTAGAATCACACCATCTGCGGCAACTGCATCTATTGTGCGTATTATTGTGCCCAAATTACCAGGGTCACGAATTCTATCAAGAGCTACCCAACACCTCACATCTGTTTTTTTGATTTCTGCCAAGTTTGTTGCAAATTGTCGATAAGCGCCAATGACTGTCTGAGGGTTATCTTTGTTACTAACTTTTACCAGCAAGGCACGTGTAACCGGTAACGCCCGTCCACCAGCCTTTTTACAAGCAGTAATTAAGTCAGAAATTAGGGGGTCTGTCTTTCTTCCTTCTTCGTAAAGCAGTCTCATGGGCGCAAAGCCGTGTTGCAATGCTTCGGTGCAAATACGTAATCCTTCTGCTAGAAACCAGCCTGTTTGTTTGCGATATTTACGTTCATGTAATGAGCGTAATCTCTTTATATCTTGATTACTTGATGAGGTTATAACAGCTTGTTGCCCTGAATAATCTAACATATAACTCATAACGCCATAACATATCAGACTTAGGCGAATCTAGCTAGCAAGAAACTTAAGATTACGTTTGCTAATTTAAAAGAGTCCTTCTACTTGCCCTACCTTACTAATACCAATCATCTCTGCTGCTGGCTTACGAGGGAGCCCAGGCATTGTCATGATATCTCCGCAAATAGCCACTATGAAGCCAGCGCCTGCAGATAATCTAACCTCTCGTATAGGTAGGCTATGTCCTGTTGGGGCACCGCGCATTGACGGGTCAGTAGAAAATGAATATTGAGTTTTTGCCATGCAAACTGGCAAATTACCATACCCTGCCTCCTCCCACTCAGCCAACTGGTTAATAATTTTCTTATCCGCCACAATCTCATCCGCACGATAGATCGCAGTGGCAACCTTGGTAATTTTTTCAATCAAGGGAAGAGAATCTGGATAAAGAAG
>CABXZZ010000084.1 GCA_902516825.1 uncultured SAR116 cluster alpha proteobacterium | reverse complement strand
GATTATCCCGACAAAGATATAACATTTATAGTTCCATACTCACCTGGCGGTGGTTCTGACCAAATGGCCAGAAGATTACAACCCGGACTTGAAAAGGCCCTCGGGGTAAACGTGCGGATCGTTTACAAAACTGGGGGTGGCGGAGCCGTTGGCTTTAGTGAGCTTCATCGTTCTAAGCCAGATGGGTACACCATCTCTAATGTTGTGGTTCCAAATGTTATCATTTCCTCAAAAGGCGAAGGCGTGGGATACAAAGCTGGAGACTTCTCATACATAGGAATGACAGAGGCGGCAGTTGGCGCATTGATGGTTCCGAATGATAGCCCTTATAGCACTTTAGACGAATTTGTAGCAGCCGCAAAAGAAAAGCCGGGCATGTTAACTGTTGCTGGTGTTGGTAGCACTGGAGCAAACAGATGGGGCGGGTTAGCAGAAATTCTTGGTATTGAAACAACTTATGTTCCCGTTTCTGGTGGTGTTGGCAAAATGATGCCGATGTTAGCAGGGTCTCATGTTGATGGTGGTATGACTGCGTCCAATCACGCAACAAAACATAAAGCTATCGTTAAAGCTCTGGTTGTTGCAGGAAATGATGAAGTTTCTACTCTTCCGGGTGTTCCTACTGAGCCTCAATGGCGTTATGTCACCACATGGGGTATCATGGCACCTCCAGGTACACCTGATGATATAGTTGCAACACTTAATGCAGCCCTAAATGAAGCTGCTTCCGACCCATCAGTCAAAGATGCATTGCTGAAGGGAGGATACAATACGATGATCCAAAGTGTTGATGAAGTAAATGCTTTCATGGCTGCTAATATTGCTGTTTATGAGTAAGACATTCAACTATTAAAATTAAAAAACGGATATACTACTCCAGCGTAAAGTTTTTCGCTGGGGTGGTTAGTTACTTTCATTATCAATAACAAATATTAAACAGGCATTATTGAATCAAAATTTTGTTTAGATGTTTTTCAGTTTATCAAAAAAAGTAGAGAATGATTTTTTTAGGGAATAAGGCAAATGATTGAGGCGTTTTTTCTAGCTATAAGTCCTTCTTATTTGATGTATATGACCATTGGTGTTTTGCTAGGTCTTGTTGTTGGAACATTGCCCGGTCTGACTGCTACAATGGGAACAGCCTTGCTAGTGCCGTTTACTTTTGCGCTACCTACTGGTGAAGGAATTGCAATGCTGGGTGGTCTGTATGTTTGCGCGATGTTTTCAGATGCCATACCTGCTTGTTTGGTGAATACACCTGGCACTCCTGCGGCGATGGCCACAGGATTTGACGGTCATCCTATGGTACAACAAGGTAGGGGACAAGAAGCAATAGTTGCTGCCTGCTTCAGCTCAGCTCTTGGTACCATGTTTGGAGCTGCCTGTTATTTGCTTCTTGCTTGGCCTATGATATCTATTGCGCTAAAATTTGGCCCACCTGAATTTTTCTGGTTGGGCATTTTTGCACTTACAATTATTGGCAGTCTTGCTGGCGACTCAATACTAAAAGGTTTAGCTGGGGGTGCCATTGGTCTTCTAATAAGTTGCGTTGGAATAAGCCACGCAACCGAACTAAATAGATTCACAATGAACATTCCAGAATTGAGGGGAGGCGTATCCTTGGTTGCTGCGCTAATCGGAGTTTTTGCAGTGCCTCAAGTTTTATCAATGATATTAGGAATGCGTAAGAATGAATATGTAGCAGAATATCGTTCTGAAAAAGGTGTTGTATTAAGAACCATAACTAAAGTATTATCGCGTCCGATACATTTTCTGCGCTCGGCTTCTATTGGCAGTTTTATTGGAATTTTGCCGGGAGCGGGTAGTCCAATCGCAGCGATCGTATCTTATAATGAAGCAGTACGTTGGAGCAAAGATAAAAGCGAGTATGGAAAAGGGAATATCCACGGAGTAACGGCATCAGAGATTGCAAATAATTCCGCTGCTCCCGCAGCAATGATTCCATTGGTTACATTAGGTGTGCCAGGCTCTTCACCAGCAGCTGTAATAGCAGGCGCTCTTATGCTTCGTGGATTAAATCCTGGCCCTGAGTTATTTCAAACAGATGGAGTTTTGGTCTATTCTTTCGGCTGGTCTCTTTTTATCGCTGGTATTGTTGTATTTTTTATCGGCATGCTAGCCACACCTTTGCTCGTTAAAATCATAAAAATACCACTTCGCCTTCTAGCTCCACTCATTATGTTTTTGGCGATAATAGGTGCCTATGCTATTCGAAACAATATATTCGATGTCTATTTAATGTTAACAATCGGTATATTTGTTTTCCTTGTGCGTCGGTTAGGGTTTCAT
>CABXZZ010000083.1 GCA_902516825.1 uncultured SAR116 cluster alpha proteobacterium | reverse complement strand
TGTTTAAAACGAACTCATTTGTTATGCCATGTATTTTTATAGCGTCAGAATCAATTTCTCGCTCTGGGTTAATATATAAATGCAGCGTGTTTCCAGTTGGAACAAGATTTATTATTTCCAATGCGCCAATTTCAATAATCCTATGACCTTGAGATACATCGAGTCCTGTTGTTTCTGTATCCAGTATTATTTCACGCATATAAACTCTCTAAAATTTATCGATTAATGCTCAAATTAGATAGTAGCCAGCTTTTCAATAACTTATATGTATATGCTTTTCCAAGTCCGGTAGGTAGACAAAAATCTGATAATTGCATTTTGATTTGTTGAGGCAACTGATTACTTACAATTGCATCAAGTTTATTTTGTGTCATCCCATTACGTTGCAAAGCTCGTTGCTTCTGTAAAAAATATGGGGCCCAGACACAAATAGTTCTATCACAAATAATATCACTTCCTGTTTCAAATAATAAGGGAATATCTACAACCACTATTTTTCTATTTTGAAGTCTCATTTGTTTAAAAAATTTGTTTCTGTCGTTCCATACAAGCGGGTGAATTATGAGCTCCAATCTCTTTTTGGCTTGAGGATTGTTGAATATAATATCTCCTAATTTTTGTCTGTTTATACCCATATTAGGTTGACCAACATCTCCAAACTCCCTGATAATATCTAATACAGCAGTACCATGAGGACCTAGAAAATTATGCACTGCCTTATCGGCATCATGCACAGGTATTTTAAAATACCTGAACATATCGCTAACACTTGATTTACCGGTTGCGATGGAACCTGTTAGACCAATAATTTTCATCGAATTATTGTCTTATTTGCAGGTGATAGGCCGTGTAATCTCATAAAGCCTAATAGTGGGAGCAAAGGGAGCCCTAGGATATCATAATACGCACCGCTAAAATGAGCTATAATATGACACCCTTGATTTTCAATTTTGTAGGAAGCCGGGGTTTGCAAAGCGGAATTCCCTATCTCATCAAAATAATTGTCAATCTCTGATACAGATAATGAGCGAAGTGTTACTATAGGTGATGACAAGTGATGCCATATGCGCTCCCCATCTAAGAAAACGACAACGCTTGTGTGCAGTTTATGTGCTTTACCCTGTAATTCCAATAGTTGGGTTTTTGCTTCACCCAATGATTTAGGTTTTGAGAAGACCCTCCCGCCGAAATCCAAAAGCTGATCACTTGCAATGATAAAAGCTTCTGGATTTTCGAGTGCTATTCGTTGCCCCTTAATCTCCGCTAATAAAACTGCACAATCCGAAAGAGAAATGCCCTCAGAAATTGCGCTATGCTTTATGGATTCTTCATCGACATGTGCCGGTTGTGACCTAAAACGTATTCTTGCGTTTTGCAACATAGCTTGCCGCGAGGTAGATGCTGATGCTAAAATTATTTCTTTATCTTTTATTTCATACATTATCTTTTTGATCTAACCACTTTCGATGTAAATGAATTATGGAGGCCGCGATCTCTTCTACTGAACGCCGAGAAACGTCAATAACTGGCCAGTTATGTTTATTAAAGAGCTTCCGCGCCTCACGTACTTCATTAGTAATAATATCAATATCTGCGTAATTTGGGTTTGTTGAGTCTGATAGGTGTTGCAGACGTGTTTTTCGCACCTGCATTAATCGCTTTGGATCTGTTGTTAACCCAATAATAAAAATGTTTTTGTTTGGTATTTTTTCTATTGGAAAAGGTACATTTGGAACCAGAGCGTAGTTTCCAACCTTAAAGCCTCTGTGTCCTAAATACATTGAAGTAGGTGTTTTTGATGTTCTAGATACACCCACCAATAGCATATCCGCATCATGAAGATTCTCAATATTCAAACCATCATCATGAACTACAGCATATTCAACTGCGGCCATCCGTCTAAAATATGCTGTATCTAACTTATGCTGGGCGCCCGCACGGCGTGTACGCTGGGCTCCTAATATGTTAGAGAACAAATCAACAACCGGGTCGAGAATAGATAAACTAGGAATACCTTTGTCCGCACAAAGAGCCTCTAACATTTCTCGTACTTCCTCATTAACTACTGAGAACAAAACAATACCCGGATTTTTTTCTAAATTGCGATCGATTGCGTCAATATGGGCTTTGTTTCGAACTAACGTCCAAATATGTTCTGTAATATTTGTATCTGGAAATTGAGCAAGGCCCGCGCGAGCGTACTGATGAACTGTCTCACCAGTAGAGTCTGAAACTAGATGTAAATGCAACTCGTTTTTTTTTGTCATTTCTATTTGGATTTAACCATTACTTATGATCATATTTTAGAACTCCTAGGGCTATAGCAATTTTAACTATGTTTGTAGATAACTCAATTGTATGTTGTGGATAACTTACATATATCCC
>CABXZZ010000082.1 GCA_902516825.1 uncultured SAR116 cluster alpha proteobacterium | reverse complement strand
TGAAAATATGATAGATGATCCGAGTATCAATAAAGATGCAACAGGCGTGCGTATCGTACTTGTAATCGGACCATCAGGCGCGGGTAAATCAACCGCCTTAAATGCGCTTGAGGATGCCGGCTTTTCGGCAGTGGATAATCTGCCTTTATCTTTAATTGATCAATACATTGCGTTAGAAGTCGAAAAAGCAAAACGAAAAATTGCGCTTGCTGTTGACATGCGAACTACAGGGTTTGAGAAAAAGGTCGTTACGGGTCTTATTCAAAGTTTGAAATCTAAATTTATGGATGCCTGCCAAGTCGCCTACATCCATGCTAGTCCTTCTGAAATTATAAAAAGATATCAAACAACAAGACGGTATCACCCCCTCGTTAAAGCAGGCAATTTAACTGAGGCTATAGAAATAGATTTCGGTGCTATGCGAGGGCTTGAAGCATTTGCAGACGTTATCTTGGATTCATCTGGTTCAGACCCTTCTGGATTTAGAACTATACTACTCTCTCGTCTTGGGTTGCCTGCTCTTAATCCGGTGCCCCTATCTATATCGAGTTTCTCCTTCCGTAAAGGTGTCCCTGAAACAGTGGATTACGTATTCGATACAAGGTTCCTCAATAATCCTCATTGGCAGGAGGAGTTGCGTCATCTGACCGGCGTAGATAGGAGGGTCCAGGATTTTGTACATGCCGATATCGGATTTCAAGCTTTTATGAGCAATGTGACAGAAATTATAAAATTAGTGCTACCTGCATTGCAAAGGACAGGCAGACCGCAATTAGGTGTCGCTTTTGGATGTACTGGGGGCCGTCACCGTTCTGTTACTTCGGCCGAGTATTTGGCCTCTTGGGCTAAAGAAACACAAATAAAACATGTGTTAGAACACTTAGAATTGTAATTGAAATAATAGAATAGGAAAGGCTGCTTCTGGCAAAGACCTGCCGAAATTGTCATTTTGAATTTAGTAACTATTTTAAAAGTCACTTAAAAAAAATGCTATCGCTAGACTAGTAAGTTTGATATCACCGCTTAAAAGAATTAGATGGGTTTGAATCAATGAATGATTATATTGTTGCAGATACGAGCTTGGCAGAGTGGGGTCGTAAGGAACTCTCGATTGGCGAAAGTGAAATGCCTGGTTTGATAGCACTTAGAGAAGAATTCGGAAGCACTAAGCCTCTTAAAGGCGCTAGAGTCGCAGGATGTCTTCATATGACAGTACAGACAGCAGTGCTTATTGAAACTTTGACAGCACTTGGTGCTGATGTTCGTTGGTCCTCTTGTAATATTTTTTCAACGCAAGATCATGCTGCTGCTGCGATTGCTCATTCAGGAGTGCCAGTGTTTGCTAAAAAAGGAGAGACATTGGAGGAATATTGGGAATATGTGGATAGAACTTTCGACTGGCCAGAAGGTAAAGTTGCAAATATGATACTCGACGATGGTGGTGATGCGACGATGTATATTTTGCTGGGCGCTAAACTTGAAGCTGGGGAAGAGGTTCTTGAAAATCCTGAATCAGAAGAAGAAATTTTTTTAAAGCAGCAGATCTTAAAAAGATATAATACGCACGAAGGCTGGTTTACCCGGCAGCGCAATGCTATAAAAGGGGTTTCGGAAGAGACAACAACTGGTGTACTTCGGCTATATCAGCTCGCTGAACAAGGACAACTTCCTTTTCCTGCAATAAATGTGAATGACTCCGTCACTAAGTCAAAATTTGACAACCTGTATGGTGTACGTGAATCTTTAGTAGATGGAATACGTCGTGCTACAGATGTTATGCTGGCAGGAAAGGTTGCCTTGGTATGTGGATTTGGGGATGTAGGCAAAGGCTCCGCCGCCTCCCTTCGTCAGGGTGGCGCACGTGTAATGGTAACCGAAATTGACCCTATATGTGCTTTGCAGGCAGCCATGGAAGGATATGAAGTTGTAATGTTGGATGATGTTGTATCCAAGGCCGATATTTTTGTAACAGCGACAGGCAATAAAGATGTAATCACCCTTGATCATATGCGTAACATGAAGGATAGAGCAATTGTGTGTAATATTGGGCATTTCGACAATGAAATTCAGGTATCTTCACTATCAAATTATGTATGGAGTGAAATAAAACCCCAGGTGGACGAAATCGAGTTTCCAGATGGTAAGCGGATGATCTTGCTTGCGAAGGGACGACTTGTAAATCTTGGATGTGCTACAGGCCATCCGTCGTTTGTTATGTCTGCTTCATTCACAAACCAGGTGCTAGCACAAATCGAATTATGGCAAGGTAGCCATAAGTATGAAAATAAAGTATATACTTTGCCAAGGCATTTGGATGAAAAAGTTGCAGCTCTTCACTTGGATAAAATTGGCGCCAAACTTACCAAATTAAGAGAAGAACAAGCAA
>CABXZZ010000081.1 GCA_902516825.1 uncultured SAR116 cluster alpha proteobacterium | reverse complement strand
GTCACTGCAGTTAATCTTGCCAAATCTCTATTTACTGCAAAACCGGATTGACCGAGGATAATGAAGCCAATAACAAGTGCCAGAGAAGTTATAGTTAAAGCCATACCAACAGATTTGAAAGCATAACGAACAGCATCCTCCGCAGGGAGCCCTTTTTTCTTAGCATCTGCATATTTCAAAATGAAATGAACAGTATCGTCCACAACTATTCCTAGCGTCATGGCAACAACAATCGAAACTGCAAGGGTTACTGAACCAGCGGTATATCCCCACAAGCCAAAAGCCATGGCTGCCGGAAGAAGGTTTGGTATTAACGATATCACCCCAAGTTTTACATTACGTAGGACAAGTAGAATTACTCCTGATATAAAGATCAATGCTAGTGTAGTTCCCTGAAGCATTGCTGGAACATCTTTAGCAGATATCATGGTATATACATGGGTTTGTCCAGTCACTGAGCTTTGCAAGTTAGGAGCATTTTTTCTAAACCAATTTTGAACTCTCAAATCTAATTCCTGCAACTCGGCAGTAGTTGTTCTTGGAACATAAGCTGTCACTCTTATAGCAGAACGATCCACATTAATTTGATCTGTTAAATCCATCCCATAGCCAAGAGATAATTCATATAAAAATAAATATTGAGATGCCTCTTCGTCCGTATTGGGAAGCCTATAAAATGTCGGATCATCACCATTCATATTTTGGTTCAGACGTTTTATAATATCCGTTATTGAACGAACGCTGCTAATTTCTGGCTGTTCTCTGAGATAATTCGTGAAAGATTCTACTTTTTTAAGGTATCCGATAGAATTAATGCCACTTTCAATTCCCGTTTCCACAGGATATTCCATAACGTTTAGTCCACCAATATTATCTTCATAAAAATCGTTCGCTTGTCTTATTTCAAACCGCTCATCGAAGTATCTTATAAAATCATCCTCCAGTTTTATCTGAGATATCCCGGCCACAAAGCAAATTGCTACAACTGGGACGAATACCAATAATTTTTTTTGATGTCTAATAACCCATTCACACAATACTGATATCAGACGATCAGTTAAAGCGGACGAACTCACTTGCTTGATTGGCATCCAACAAATTAACGCTGGAAGCAAAAACATTGTGAAAACCCAAATACCCAACATGCCTGCAGCGACCATATTTCCAAGCTGTCTAAAGGGCGGCGATATAGAAAAATTTAGCGAAAGGAAACCAATAGCAGTAGTGAACACGGCTACAGTGATAGCTAATCCATGGTCACTAATTGCCTTTTTTGCCCATATTGTTCTATCAGTTGTTTCAATCATTGTTTGTCGAACTGAAGATAATATATGTACAGTACTTGCGACCGCTAATGTAATTATCATGAGTGGTGCTATTGCTGTTGCTGAGTTAAGGGGTATCAAACTCCAACCAAGTGCACCCAACGATACTAATGCCGATAAAACAGCAATAAGAAGAATAGATAATACACCCAAAACGGTTCTCAAAAGAAGCCCAACAATAAGTAACATTGCAACAAGCATTGCAGGTGTAAGACTTTGTCCATCTTTTTGACTAGCCTGCGCAAATGCCTCTCCAACCGGAACAGAACCTGTCAATTGAAAACTCACGTAAGGATAATCTTCACGGTATTTTTTTATTAATGGGTTTGCCTCTGCCATAATAGTTGGTATTTCGCTGGCTAAATCTAGACCTGGCAACCGAAAGATAATGCTTATTACACTTACAGATGCATCCTCATTAATAAGTGAACCTTGAACTTCAATCCTCGACTGCGCAATCTGCTTAGCTCGCATAGCTGCAGCCTCATTGACAGAAAAGGGGTCAGGCACCAAATCCTCTACTACTAGCATATCGTCTTCAGAGTAGGTGTTTTGAAAACGAGTTATGGAATTCACCAATCTGACGTAAGGCAAATTCCAAGCATCCTCGGTTAGCTCCTCTATTATTTTGAGGTTCTCTGGCGTAAAAATAACACCATTTTCAGGTATCAATAGGATATTTAAATTATCATCTTTAGCGAATTCTTGCTCAAACAAATCTAGTGTCTGTTTGTCAGGATTATTAGGTCCCATAAAGACTCTGCCATCCGTATCAAGTCTTAGATTTGGAAGGCCTGCATAAACACCGAATGCTACGATTAAAGTGAAAAGCGCTGCCCAGATTCGATTTTTAACAACAAAGTTGCCAAATATTTCGAAAAAATTTTTGTTTTCTGGCAAGTCTATGGCCCCCTTAAGTTAATTAAATCGCACGTTCTCTGTGGCAATTAATATTTTTTTTAGCGGCTTAATTTAATAAAATATCAGATTTTTTATTAATTCTTCGCCTTCATTAGATATTTGACTTCTATCAGAAAAGATAGAAAATTTTTAAGTAAGTCTTTT
>CABXZZ010000080.1 GCA_902516825.1 uncultured SAR116 cluster alpha proteobacterium | reverse complement strand
GCATGATAGAAAGAGAAGCCAAACCTCGCACTAGTGGTATAAACTATGTGCGTGCTCCGAAAATTTTAGGACAAAATTTTGCGGACTTTTTAAACTGCTACAGTGCTCTCACTGATATCGTTAAACTTGGCACTAATCAGTTGACTTTTATCCCAGAGCAGGAAATCAAAAAGGCAATTAAGTGCAGCCATGATCAAGAAGTGCTTATTGCAGTGGGCAATCCAATAATGGACCAAGCACTGAGCGCAGGCTCAAAGGCAGCTATGGAAGTAATTAACTACGCCGCAGGTCTAGGGGTAGATGTGATGGAAATTTCCGTGATTGCCCGAGCCATTGATGACGAAGATCTTGCAGAACTGCTTGAATATATCAAGAACAAAGGAATGAAGCCTCTTGTCGAATGTGGGTTATCTTTTGCGCACGAACCTGTTGTTGATAAGCGAACCTTTGCTAAGCGCAAAAAGGCACAGGCAAGGCGTGCGTTAGAGAATGGAGCATGGAAAATACTAGTCGAGGCAGAAGGCGTTTTTGAAAATGTGAAATCAGGAGAGGAACGCTGGGATTTTGTGGATGATTTTGCGGCGGATTTTAAAGTTCGTGATCTCATGTTCGAGGCAGACAATCAAGACGCAATGTCCTATTTCGTTAATGCCTACGGGCCAAAAGTAAATGTATTAATAGATAACTCTCAGGTGATGCAAATCGAGGCAGCAAGGCGTGGATATGGACCTTGCACTTTGACCTGGGCAAAAGCGGCTGTGTTTTCAAAAGATGTGGATTAAAAACTACCTACTGGAAGGAAAGAAGTATGAGCCTGTTGGATAATGATCGTCTATTCCCCTCTGACTCAAGGGGGTTGAGTCTCGCCCGGGCACTATTTACTAGCATTTGTGACCTTCCAATCATAAGTCCACATGGGCATACGGATCCTACTTGGTTCTCAAAGGATGAGCCATTCGAAAACCCCACAGCGTTGTTTGTGACACCAGATCATTACGTTTTTCGGATGCTATATTCGCAAGGTGTAACACTGGAGGAGCTTGGTATTAGTCCAACGGATAACCAGGAAGTCGAAATAGACCCAAGACAAGTGTGGCGGTGCTTCGCCTCTCATTACTACTTATTCAGAGGAACTCCCTCTCGTTTATGGATTGACTATTCCCTAGAAAAAGTTTTTGGAATTGAAGAGGTTCTATCAGAAAAAACCGCTGATGAGATCTATGATGAAATAAATAATTCTCTAAGACTACCTAATTTTAGTCCACGTGCTCTTTTCGATCGTTTCAACATTGATGTCATGGCGACGACTGAGGGTGCCTTAGAAACTCTTCAAGCCCATCGTGAGATTGCAAATTCGAGTTGGAATGGACGAGTGATCACGACTTATCGGCCCGATATTTTAACAGATCCAGACCACCCTAATTTTTTCGAGAGTTTACAGAGTTTCGGTAAGCTTACAAATTGTGACCCCACAACATGGCAGGGTTATCTAGACGCACATCGGTCTCGACGGAAATTCTTCCGCGAGCACGGCGCAACTGCCACCGATCACGGTCATCCAACTGCTCGCACCGCAAATTTATCTTTAAAGGAAGCGGAAACCTTGTTTGACGATGTAGTGAATGGAAATAGTACAGCTGAGCAAAGTGAGCTATTTCGGGCTCAGATGCTAACCGAAATGGCAAAAATGAGCATTGATGATGGTATGGTCATGCAGATCCATGCTGGATCAATCCGAAATCACTCATCCAGAGTTTACGAGCGCTTCGGGTCTGATAAAGGTTTTGATATTCCAGCCAAAGCTGATTACGTAAATTATCTGCAACCGTTGCTAGAAGTTGTGGGACATGAACCAAAGCTCACTGTAATAGTGTTCACACTAGATGAAACAACCTACAGTAGGGAGCTAGCTCCGCTAGCTGGTGTTTATCCTGCACTAAGACTTGGACCAGCCTGGTGGTTCTTCGACAGTGTAGAGGGAATGTACAGGTTCCGCAAAATGACAACTGAAACAGCGGGGTTTTACAATTCGGTGGGATTTAACGACGACACTCGGGCTTTTTGCTCAATACCAGCTCGTCATGACATTGCACGCAGAGTGGACTGTTCATTTCTCGCTTCGCTTATCACATCCGGTCGATTGCGTGAAGATGAAGCCTTCGAATTAGCGCAAGATTTAACTTTTAATCTTGCCAAGCGTGCTTACCGGTTGTGAATAACTTTGCTTTATTAAGCTTAGTCTTTGCATGTAATAGGCAAAATTTAGGAGAATAAAATGCAAGAAACATGGCGTTGGTTTGGACCACAAGATTTGGTTACCATCTGTGACGTTGCACAGGCAGGTGCGACAGGCGTTGTATCGGCACTACACCATAAATCGGCCGGCTTAATATGGGAGCTAGATGAAATCAAAGAACGTCAATCGATAATATCCACCATGACTGATGGTAGTCCTTCTGGGCTCGTCTGGAG
>CABXZZ010000079.1 GCA_902516825.1 uncultured SAR116 cluster alpha proteobacterium | reverse complement strand
CCCAAAACTCTACCCTTCAAGCAATAGAACACTCATCTAAACCAATCGTAATCACTCATGCAAATCCAAATTTCTGGCATCAAGCTAAACGAAATAAATCAGATATCGTGTTAAAATCACTATCAAGTTCTGGCGGCATGCTTGGTTTTTCTATCTATCCACATCATTTAAAAAATGCTAGCAATTGTAGTCTTTCAGATTTTTGCGAAATGATTGCAAAAACGGCTGATTTAATGAAGGGAACTTCTTCGCTTGGAATTGGCTCTGACCTATGTCAAGATCATTCAGACTCGATTGTTAAATGGATGCGAAATGGACGGTGGACTAAAACTCTAGATTATGGGGAGGGTTCATCTGAAAATGCTGGCTTTCCTAAACAACCTGAGTGGTTTATAAATAACTCAGGTTTTCCTAATTTGGAAAAAGGCCTTTTGAAGACTGGCTTTTCGCAAACGGAAATTGATGGCATATTAGGAAATAATTGGTACGAATTCTTTAAAACCTCATTTGGACGCTAAAAATGGATATGCCTCTGCCCGATACTTTTGATAATTGCCAGCTACCAAATGACTTAGCTAAGCAGCTAAGAGCCCCTGATAGCGTTATGAATCTTGCACGGCTTGGCAGCTTTTTTCCTACCCGTCTATCTTTTATGAGGGTGCTTATACGTCAGCTAGCAAAAGAAGGCTCCTCTGTAAAACGGACTGTATGGTCTATTAATGAAGATGGGTATGGCAGTGCTGTATTGACAATCAACTTAAATCACAAGCACTATTCACTCATTGCATTCACCCAGCCATTATCTGAAGAAAACCGAACAGACCGTGTAATCGCTGAAGCATGGGATAGCACTTATGCTTTGTATGACGGTATCCCCTCGATTGGGGACTTAGACAGACTTAAGAAACATGTTCCCCATCAAGAAGCTGGGAGATATTCAGACAAAGAGCTTGTGTTAAGCAGAGCCAATAAGTCAGTAAGGTTGTTTGGGCACGTTGTTGATAGGTTGGCGCAGGGATTGCAACCTGATTTTGAACTTGTTAGGTCAATTGGCTATCTCATGCGAACAACCGCTGTATACGGAAACGGTAAATTTGGTATATCTGATAGGTCAAAAATAGCGGTCAGAGGTGGCCTTTCCGGGCCGTTCCAGATTGAGATGCTAGCTGTTTACCTTATTCGCGAATTTACCCACAGGTTGGTTGAGCATATCGCACAGCAAAAATCACCTAAAACGGCTATTAAGCTTGATGCTAAACTTAAACGTTATTTAGGTATTGGAAATTCAACTGGCCTTGGTATGGCGCCATTCTTAATAAGTCACCCAGTTTTGTTTAATAATTGGATATTGGCGAGAGAGACAGCAGTTGCTCAAATGCGCTCAAAGATAGACTTAAGCGTGGAGCAGAAAAAAGAATTATCAACATTATATTCACGAGCCCAAGCACATCTTAGCCAATGGCAAACAACAGATACTATCCAATCAAATCGAATATCCATCCTTCGGGACGAATGGAAACAATTGAAAACTCAAGTTGAACTGCTAAAAGAGCGTCCCTTCCCACTAGATAATCTCATCAAATCAACCAGTTCACTCTCTCTTGAAACACAAGAGCTCATGGTAGCGCTTGTTCTTGAAATTGGTGGTGATGAGATTGATGATTTATCACATTGCATGAATAGTGATACAGCGCCACGTCTTCGTCCAGATATGAGGCTTAGGTCACTAAAAACTATAATATATAATCAGTTCCAATGGGCGCTATCCATCGATTTTACAAAGCCAGAAGAGAATTATCAATTTTGGTATACATCGGCAACTAAGCTTGAACCAAGGCTTGGCGTGCGCGAGACGGAAGAAGGAGCCGAGAAAGAACAGCCGCTTGATATTGCTAAAAGGGTTCAAAACCTTGAGCGTACCCTAAGAGACTGTAATGACGATGAAATCACAGCTGTCTTTATCCTAAAGTACCCAGAGTTTCGATATATTATCAGAAGAATTCAAACAGCGTCGTGGGCACCCTATAGTGAAATACAGGATAATTTAATAGGCAAAAATTGTCGCCCAATTGATATGCTACGGTGCAAACTGTCCTTTTTCGGTGCTGCCAAATTTGACCCAAAATCAGATAAATGGACACGTATAACGTTATATCAGGGGGCACCCACAGCTTCTGAATTAAATGATTCAAATGCTGATGATTGGTGGCTTCCTGTTCTTTAGTAAAAATGTATCGCTCATTCACTGAAACTAAGTTTTTATGTTATAAAGCATGCCTTGGTAGCGGCATAGATGTTGGCAGATCTCAAGATATCTCGGCTGGTGCGACCGGTATTGGAGCATATGAAAACGGCTTTTTTGGCCTTTTCCCGGCATTAATCACTGCTCCAGAAAATAATCTTCACCTGAAAAAAAATTTATCTTCGAGGATAGCACAGTTTGAAAATGTGTCAGCTGCCCAAAATGGGTCTTTTTTAGTAGAT
>CABXZZ010000078.1 GCA_902516825.1 uncultured SAR116 cluster alpha proteobacterium | reverse complement strand
TCAAAAGCGCAAGCATAATCAGCAAAAACTGCTCACCAAAGCCAAATGACATAATAAGGGGCTTTGCAAAGAAAATTGCAACACTCAGAATCATAGCGCCAAACAACCCACCGACGAGTGACGATAAGAACGCTGCTGATAATGCTCGCGATGCTTGACCCTTTTTAGCGAGTGGGTGACCATCCATAACCGTGGCTTGCGACCCGGCTGTTCCAGGAATGCCAAGTAAAACCGCTGGGAATGTGTCGGATGTTGTGGTTGGAGCAAGGACACCTATCATCATTGCAAGCGCAACACTAGGCTCAAATGTATAGACAAATGGTAATAATATCGCCAAACCCGAAGTGCCGCCAAGGCCAGGTAATATGCCCAACGCCAAACCAAGGAGTACGCCTGCCATAAGGTAAGGAAAATGAGATATCTGGAATAATTGCGTAAGTGCTGAGATAAACATTTCAATTTCCACGTCGATCTCCCTTTTAAGTTTAAGTAACTTTCTGATGCAACGTTTCTGTTACACATCTTCATTGATTTTTATAATTAACAAAGGTTTCCAGATGTCACCATTATAAGGCTTTGGACAAGTTTTTATTTCGAAGTTGGCCCAGGGTTGAACCCTAGGCCAACGACCATCGCACAAAATTGTCTTTTTTATTGGATGCGGTAGGTAAGCTTATAATGAGCAATAGCATCATTGAATTGCTGTTTGCTCGCATCTGACAAGTCAACTGCCTTACCTATGATGCCACGAACGTCTTCACCAATGACAACTGGGAACGGTCCGATGTTCTGAGGAGCAGCCTCGATAAAATCGGTGTCCTCAGTCATTTTCTTAATTGCTCCGCGCCAAACATTAACTATTTCTGCTGGTGTGTCAGTCGGTAAAACCAACCCTTTTGAAGCAGGCCCCCAATTTGCTGCGATGACTTCATAGGCTGCTCGTTCATCACCTTCTAATACCTTGCCATGAACTTTCTCATACATCTCAGGAAAAGTCATTGCATCTGGTGAGTAAGATGGGCGTTGCACAGAACCGTCAGGTTGCAATACTCCTAAGGTCATAAACTGATGTACTTTTCCATCAGCAATATCTTGGCTGACTGTTTTTAAGAAGTTTGACGTCCCGTGTGAAGCCATCTGTAATTCGCCACGCTGAAAAGATTGATAACCAGCGGAACTCGACAACCCTGGTATCGGACGAGCCCCTTTTACTCCTAATGCTTTATAAATCCACAGGTGAAATAGATCTGCGGAAGCTGCAGTTTTAAAAGGGAACAGAGCAACTGGGAGCTCAAGTAGTCCAGAAATATCATTTGGTCCATCCGCTAAATGCGAGTGTGTAACCCAATGAGTAGTCGTTGCAACAGATAAAACAGGCTCATATGATAGCAAGTCAAACTTCGCAAGTGGGTTGCCAGTCGCTTGTTGCATGTTCACTGAAGACGAGGTAGCAAGCAGAAAGGTCCCATCAGGATTTTGATTTTCATGGAAGAAATTTCCACCTTTGATCGTTCCACCACCTGGCATGTGCTGGAGTTGGATTACTGGATTACCTGGTAAGTGTTTCGAGAGATAGGGTTGAAAAAAACGAAACATTCTTGAGGTGCCACCCCCCTCTTTGAATGGGATAACGATTGTCACCGTTTCGCCCTCGAAATTAGTTGCTGCGTGTGCAGTGGTAACCGAAAGCCCCATCACCACTGCTGCAACAACGCTTGATAATATTTTTAGCGTTTTCTTTATCATTCTATTCTCCTCCGTTTTTAGCTGCTGCATTTTGGCAGCTTTGTTTGTATTTACGCTGTACCTATGAGTACAGCACATAATATGGAAAGCGCTTTTGCGCATAGTCCAAAGCCTTTCCGTTTTAATGCTCGGACAATTTGTCCATAAGCATCTTTTGGTAAGCCAGCAAACGATACTGCATCTATCGTTGTAGCAGCCTTTCTTACTATTTGATTACCTCCTCAATTCCGGGTAGCGATCATACAATAAAGCTGCAGGCCTCTCACCAGATCTAAGTTGATCCACCAACATCACTTGACTGGGCATGATATTGGTTACGTTGCAATCGGTTCCGAACATCTCAAAGTAATCAAGTAAATTTGAATACCATGTCATGGCAGCTTCTTTGGTTGAGGTTACCTCAAATGCAACAAGTTCTTTCCCAATAATTTGTTGCACTTCACTTAGTACTTCTTTTGCACTCTGCTGCTGTATTTGAATTTCTTCGTGGTCAATAAGGAGCATAAAGGCTCCGTGTGCCAGGAAAGGTTCAGCACCTTGGATAATTTCCGTTGCAGTAGCTGGAATATCTGCTGCGTCCTTTTGCCAGCCCTTCTTGGGGTGATGTTCGTAAATCAAACTCATTCCACAATCTATGGCTCGTTGCCGCCAAGCTCTAATTTGGTGTTCAGGAATATCACCAAATGTATTCATAAACTCCATAACAGAAAAGCCAAGCTCGGCCCCCGCTTCGATAGCTTCGTCAACCACACCATTTCTATAGGCTCTTACGAAATAGCCGTGGTCAAGATAGGGTTGAACCAAGTGCTTTTTATAAAGCTCAATTTTACGATTAACCCAATTTGAGGGATGATTTAGGACTTGAGTAGTAGTTATTTTCACATAGTCAATTCGTTCAGCGGCAACACTCAAAAAATCTTCCAGCTCGGTCAAGCCCATGCGTTCCTGATACCAGGGTGCTTCGTCATAACCGACGTCTTTAACCCACATTTGCTTCTTTGTTCTGGGT
>CABXZZ010000077.1 GCA_902516825.1 uncultured SAR116 cluster alpha proteobacterium | reverse complement strand
TTGACATACTAGAGCTGTTTGCATTTGTTAAACCAGCCGAATTTTGCCTTCCCACAGCTACCGGACTTGCTCTTGCTACAGGACTTGCTCTTCCAAAAACAAATTTTGAGAAGGCAATCTTATTACGCTCTGTTGCCTATAATTTGTTAGATAAGATATCTGAAAATGCCGAAATGACGTCCAACAATGCGGCTCAAAATTCATTCAAAATGGTGGTAAATATTGCGGAAATGATGGGACAGGGTGGTTGGCATTGGGCTGCGCTTATCCTGCCAGTTTTAGGAAGAAGTGATATTCCAAAAGCGCCTCCCACCCCTGCAGCTGCTGCGATTTGGAATGATTTAAGCGAAATACAAGATACAGCGCCAAGAGGAGAGCCTGGCATCAAACCAATTCTGCCTGATGTGGCAAGAAATAGATTAAAAGAAATGCTAGGTCCAAACTCCGAAATTAGAAATCCACAAACAGACTATGCGGCAACTAATTGTGTGGTTTTCGATCAGCCTAATGCTAGGCCAAATCCAACTCTTTTATTGTCTGAAGCTGGAACTGGAATAGGAAAAACGCTTGGGTATCTTGCACCAGCTAGCCTCTGGGCTGAAGCAAATGACAGCTCCGTGTGGATATCTACCTACACGCGTACCCTGCAACACCAAATCGCAGACGAGCTTCGAAGGCTTCCTGAAAAACAAAATAATAATGGGCGAAACTCTACTCAAAATTCAAAAAATAAGAAAACAAGAAGAGTCGTTATTCGAAAAGGTAGAGAGAATTATCTCTGCCTTCTTAATTTAGACGAAGCATTATCAAAGATGCCGGGACAGCCAGCAAACGCAATTGCCCTTGGTCTTATGGCTCGCTGGGCTAGTGCATCACCAGACGGAGATTTAACAGGGGCAAGTTTTCCGGCATGGCTTGTCGACCTATTTCAGAGCAGACACACCCTCGGTCTTGCCGATAAACGTGGAGAATGCGTTTATTCAGCCTGTTGTCACTATCATAAATGTTTTGTAGAAAAATCTGTCCGAGAGGCTCAGCAAGCAGATATTGTTGTTGCCAATCACGCATTATTAATTCTGCAATCTGTTTTTGCGCAAAAGGATGATAGAGCTTTACCGACCAGATTGATTTTTGACGAGGGTCATCATGTTTTTGACGCAGCAGATAGTGCCTTCAGCAGCGCTTTGACAGCTGGCGAGACATTTGAAATGCGCAAATGGATAAGAGGTGCTGAAGATGGCTTAAAAGGGCGTGCACGTGGATTGCGTAACAGGCTCTTTGAATTAATTTCAAGTGATGAAAAGGCCTTGAGCGAGTTGGAAGTAATCATTGATGTTGCTCGTGAGTTACCAAGCCGCGGTTGGCAAAATAGAATATCATCTGCAAGCCCGTTTGGCACCGGGGAGAAATTTTTTTCTGACTTAAGAATATGCTTATATAACCGTGTTGAAAATACAGAATCGCTCTACGATATCCAAAGTGAGATTTATCCGGCCCCGCTCAACATTATAAAAGCAGCTGATGATTTTGCAGTCGACTTAAAAGCACTTTTAACGCCTCTTACACAAATAGAAGCATTTCTATTATCTATTATCGATCAAAATGCAGAGAATTTTGACAGCCAGACAAAATCTCGTTTTGAATCAGCCATAAAAAGCCTTCGAAGACGCGCAATTATGCCATTAACATCCTGGATATTACAATTACAGGACCTTGCATCATTAGAACATGGTATGAAAGGTAGAGATGGGTTTGTAGATTGGATGCAAATAGACCGCATTGAAGGCCAGGACAAGGACATTGGCATTTACCGACATTGGCTAGATCCAACCATCCCTTTCAATGAAACTGTATTGCAAAAGGCGCACGGTGTTGCCATCACATCAGCAACATTACGTGATATCAACCTGCCTTCAGATACTAATCCAGTTAAGCAAGAACGCACTGATAGTTGGCAAAGCGCTATGCAGATTACAGGGGCGAGCCATCTTCACCATCCTGCTATATTAAGCAGTCATGACTCGCCGTTTGATTACAAAAATCAAACTCGCATAATGGTTGTAAATGATATTACAAAGGGGCAGCCAGCGGCAATTGGCGCTGCTATGGCTGCTTTCATGAAGACGGCAGGCGGTGGAAGCCTTGGTTTATTTACTGCAATTCAGAGGCTTAAAGCGGTTTATCCCTATCTTGAACGTCGATTGGCTGCAGCTGATATTCCATTATATGCCCAGCATATAGATCAAATGAACCTCCAAACATTGTTGCAATTATTCAGAGCAGACAGAAATAGCTGTTTAATAGGCACAGATGCGGTGCGGGATGGGATAGATGTGCCAGGACGAGCTCTTCGAATGATTCTATATGACAAGGTGCCTTGGCCTCGCCCGGATATGTTATTTAAAGCGCGCGCTAATTGGATTGGCAAGAATGAGCTAACAGACAGGCTTACCCGGATGAAATTACGTCAGGCGTTTGGAAGACTTATTAGAAGAGCAGATGATAAGGGAATATTTGTTATGCTAGACAGCCGCCTTCCAACACGGCTTACATCCGCATTTCCATCAAACGTAACGGTTGAGCGCTTGAAATTAGTAGATGCTCTTTTTCAGGCGCGTGACTTTCTTGGTTACGGTGATAGGTTATAAAATATATGCCGTTCGATCTTGCTGTCTTAGAAAAGAGCCGGATAGAAATGTTCTATCCAGCTTCCAAGTTTTATTTTTAAATGATAACAGGCGAAACAGTTATTTAAAATCCCATGCCGCCCATGCCACCCATGCCACCCATATCAGGGGCTGGTGCTGCTGCTTTCGGCTCATCAAGTTCT
>CABXZZ010000076.1 GCA_902516825.1 uncultured SAR116 cluster alpha proteobacterium | reverse complement strand
GCAATTGTGCTTTGTCGAGCATGACTTCTGCCGAATTATAAGCATAGTCTCTATTCTCATAATTTCTAAACGCATCTGCTAAAGGCTCCAGAACATCAAATGAGGCTGCATCTGTCTGCTCTTCGGTTGCATCTCCTCGTCCAGGCAGAAAAGGAACAGCGCGACCTGTTGCTTTTTCCAGACCAAAATTACCGGAAAGAACAATTACATCCGCAAGTGATGCGCCTGTTTCTGCAGCTATCGGACGCAAAATATTCAGCACTTCTGCAAGTTGTTCTGGTTTATTTACCTGCCAATCTTTTTGCGGAGCAAGTTGAATACGGGCGCCATTAGCCCCGCCCCGCATATCTGTTTCCCTAAAGGTAGATGCACTTGCCCAAGCTGTTTCAACCATTTGTTGGATAGTCAAACCAGAATCAGCAATTTTAGCTTTCACAATATCTACATTGTAATCCGTGCTTCCAGAATTGATAGGATCCTGCCAAATTAATTCTTCGTCAGGAACTTCAGGCCCTAAATAGCGAGATTTTGGCCCCATATCACGATGCAATAATTTAAACCACGCCCGAGCAAATGCATCTGCAAAGTATTCTGGGTTTGAATGAAATTGCTCAGATATTTCTCTGTAGGAAGGGTCTTCTCGCATTGCCATATCAGCTGTTGTCATCATTGTAGTAACGCGACGAGAACCATCATGCGCCGCCGGAGCAAGATGCTCTTCCTTCGGGTTTATAGGGTGCCATTGAAATGCACCTGCAGGACTTTTCACTAATTCCCATTCCTGTCCTAGAAGCAAATCAAAATATCCATTATCCCACTGCGTTGGGTTACTTGTCCAAGCACCTTCAATACCACTTGTTATCGTATCATCGCCAACACCCGACTGATAAAGGTTTTTCCAGCCAAAACCCATCTGTTCTACGGGGGAGCCTTCGGGTTCTGCACCAACAAATTTTCCGGGATCAGCAGCACCATGTGCCTTACCGAAGGTATGTCCCCCAGCAGTCAGGGCGACTGTCTCTTCATCATTCATCGCCATTCTAGCGAAGGTTTCTCTTATATCTCTCGCACTTGCCAGTGGATCTGGATTACCATCTGGGCCTTCGGGATTGACATAAATCAATCCCATCTGGACGGCACCAAGCGGCATTTCGAGCTCTCGGTCGCCAGTGTAACGTGCATTATCAAGCCATTCATCTTCTCGACCCCAGTATATATCTAACGGCGGTGCATAAATGTCCTCTCTGCCCCCACTAAAACCAAATGTTTTGCCGCCCATTGACTCTATGGCAACATTCCCTGTCAGAATGAACAAATCTGCCCAGCTAACTTTGTTGCCATATTTTTGTTTAATGGGCCATAATAAGCGTCTGGCTTTATCCAGATTTCCATTATCAGGCCAACTATTTAATGGAGCAAATCGCTGGTCACCTGTTCCGCCGCCGCCGCGACCATCTGACGTTCTATAGGTACCAGCTGCATGCCAAGTCATTCTAATAAAAAACGGGCCATAGTGTCCGTAATCCGCAGGCCACCAATCTTGCGAATCTGTCATTAAGTCAGTTAAATCTTTCTTGAGGGCAAAATAATCTAGTTTCTTAAATTCTTCTTTATAATTGAACTCAATGCCCATCGGACTTGAGCGTTTATCATGCTGGTGCAAAATGCCAATGTTGAGCTGATTTGGCCACCAATCTTTATTAGTCCTAATCGTGCTGCTATTGCTGGTAGCAGACCCATGCATTACGGGGCATTTATCTAACTCATTCATATGTTATCTCCTAGTTTTGCTAAGCCACTTAACAATCTATCAAGCGTTTTAGATGCGTCCAATAGATATCAATTTAAAATTTATTATTACAAACTTTATGGATCAGATTTGCGATGTCAATCGATTTAGAACGGTTTTAAAGTAAACCTTTATCACCTTATAAAAAATGTTAGAAAATAAAACAAAATGATGATTGGAATAATATGTCAGAAAATGAAATACTAAATTTGTGCTTTCACCCGGATCGTAAGTTCCATTGATTCAGCTTCAAAACCATCTGGGAGTGACGGCAAGCCTTCGATTGAAACAGCCTCTTCGTTGATATCGGTAAGCTCCCCAGTATCCACATTCAGAAAATGATGGTGATATGATAAGTTTGTATCAAACATAATCACATCGTTTACCGCATTTACTTTTTTCAGTAATCCCGCTTTCTGAAAATGATGAAGGCAGTTATAAATAGTCGCTAGGGCCATTTTTTGGCCCAATTCTCGTATTTGGATTTGCAACTTATCTGCGCTCACATGCTGATGTTTTCCCCCAAACAATAAACTGCCGACAAATATCCGCTGCTTTGTCGGTCGCAATCCAGATGCTTTTAGCACCTCAATGATTTCTGCATCACTCAACATAAGTCCAACACTATTGTTAACTTCTTTCAAATTTGTTTCGAAGCGCTGAGATTGTCAAGATATTTGATAATATGTACAAACAGCGTTGGTCAAATATTTACTCCTTCAAGCCCACCTATTTTGAACTTATATGAAAGTCTCGGATAAGAACCCTATTTTAAAAAAATTCTATGTTTTAAGACGATGTTTGTCTTTTTACTGTGGCTTTTACTATTAAAAAACGAGCCGCTGTGCTACTCTCGTTAATCTAACTTAAATGTAAGCAGATTTTATGAACCCCATTATTTCATTTTTAAAGCAACGTCGCTCTGTTATGATACGCACACTAAATCCGCTCCCATTGCCAGAGAGTGACCTGTCTTCCATACTTGAATGCGGAACAAGAGTTCCAGACCATGGAATGCTAACGCCTTGGCAAATTATTGTGATATCGGGCGAGCAACGTCATCACCTTGGTAAG
>CABXZZ010000075.1 GCA_902516825.1 uncultured SAR116 cluster alpha proteobacterium | reverse complement strand
TCGCCACTACACCCTCTATTGTTCTAAGCTCTGGGTACTTTTTGGCTAGACTAGCTGGAATCCACCAACCCTCTTCGCCGCCACTTGTAAACGCATTCGAAGCAGTTATTATTTTTCCGGAAGTTTCCAAATTATCGTAATTGGCAGCCAAATTTTTCCATAATTCAAGTACGATATCGGGTTGGCCATTTTCTGCCAGTGATGTTACGGCAGGTTGGGTATCTGTCGGAATAATCTGAACAGAGCATCCATAACCTTGTTCTAAAACAAAAGTTGCAACGGCAGTGATCGTCTCGCCCGATGCCCAACTCATTGCACCAATACTAATGTCTCCACAATCGGCTTTTGCGGCTGTCATAGAAATACCCATATTCAGAGTGGTGATAACAGCACCCAATATTAATTTATTCATCGTCTCTACTCTGTCTCAACTGATAAATTTTCAAATTTTCAGCGACATCAGTCACTTCGATCAAAAGTTAGCACGGATTAGTTAGCGAATTATGTACTACTTTGTAGCAATCGATCGGTAAGCAAATCCACTCTGAGAGCTTTGATTTTTCACCAATAGCGGATAGTCTTAATGTTTATTAGGAACCATATCCAAAAACGCAGAATTATGGGAAGCAAAAGATGTATTTGTCATCGCAAACATTCTATTAAGTTAAGATAATTGTTCAAAATACCCACATTTTTTGACCATCATTAGCGTATCATCTAAAGCAGAAATAAAACGAGATATCATTAGCTTAATTTCCGGTTCAGTTATAATAAGTGGCGGGCAAAAAGCGATAGTATCACCAATAGCTCGGATTATTAATCCATGCTCTTCTGCTCGGTCAGCGCAGTATTTACCAACGCTATATTTTACATCAAACGCTTCTTTTGTATACTTATTAGCTACGAGTTCCACGCCTGCTAATAATCCTTTGCCGCGTACCTCACCAACCAATGGGTGAGAGGTTAGAGAATTTAATTCCCCTAAAAATACAGTTTCCATATCTTTTACATGGTCAACGATATTTTCTTCTTCATAAATACGTAAGGTCTCCCTTGCCACTTTTGCAGAAACTGGATGACCAGAATAAGTGAATGTAAGGCCAAACACACCAACTTCATTACTTTCATCTGATATTGCGCTAAAAACTCGGTCATTTATCATTAAGGCTGATATAGGCAGATAGGCACTAGACAAACCCTTAGCGCATACAATCATATCAGGTTTAAGCTTCATAGTGGTTGTTCCAAACATATTTCCAGTCCTACCAAATGCTGTTATCACTTCATCTGCCACAAGCAAAATATCATATCTTTGTAAGATATTTTGAACCTTAGGATAATAGCTATCAGGTGGCACAATTACGCCTCCAGATCCCATAATGGGTTCGGTAAAAAAGGCTGCAATCGTATCAGGGCCCTCCAGTTTGATAAGTTCTTCTAATTCTTCGGCAAGACGGCTTGTAAAGGCATCTTCACTCTCATCTTTATGTGCATTCCGAAAATAATGAGGGGGTGTTATATGCAAGAATCCATCAAGCGGTAAACCGAAAGATGCATGATTATAACGCATACCAGATAGGCTAGCGGAAGCAATTGTATTGCCATGATAAGCACGTAAATGCGATATCATTTTACGTTTTTGAGGTTGTTTCTTGTTGTTCCAATAATACCAGACAATGCGGGCGGCACTGTCATTTCCTTCTGAGCCTGAGTTCGAAAACCATATTTTTGACATTGGCACAGGTGCGATTTCCAGCAACTTTTCTGCTAGTTCTATTACTGGTTGATGGCTTTTATGATTTGTTAAATGATAATAGGGTAACTGGCTCATCTGCTCGGTTGCAGCTCTAACAAGCCGTTCCTGACCGTACCCGAGTGAGAGACACCAAAGTCCTGACATTCCTTCAATATATTTTTTCCCATGAATGTCTGTAACCCAGATACCATCACCTTCTTTGATTACTAAAGGGCCTTTATTCAAATGAGCTTTAAGGTTGGTAAGCGGATGCACAATACTTGCGGTATCTTTTGCTTCATATGAATTTAGATGGTTAATTTGATCAGGCATGTTTTTTTGATACTCTTAAATGTTATCACCGATTAGTAAGGGGTTCTTTTGACTATAGCTCGTTGATAGTGAAAAGACACCATGCATTTTTTTTTCAACAAAGATAAATTATTTTGTGAGAATTCTTTTTTTTATTCTGGTTTTTATGGCACCATCACATAGGCGAATGCACTTTTTACTAAACTGAGTATATTATATGAAAAAACAGCCCAACATTCTTTTTATAATGGCAGACGACCATGCCTCAAAAGCAATTAGCAGCTACGGGGGCGGAATAAATCATACTCCAAATATTGACCGTATTGCGCATGAAGGAATGCGTTTTGATCACTGTTACGTTACGAATTCAATCTGTACTCCAAGTCGTGCGACAATTTTAACAGGAACTTATAATCACGTAAATGCTGTTACAACACTTGAAACCCCGATTAATAACCGTTTGCCAAACGTTGCCAAACATTTAAAAACAGGGGGATACCAGACAGCAATTATTGGTAAATGGCACCTTGGAGAAGGAAAAGCACACGAACCGTCAGGTTTTGATTTCTGGTCCGTTCTACCAGGTCAAGGTGATTATTTTGATCCATTGTTCATCGAGATGGGAGAATCACTTACGGAGGAGGGATATATAACAGACATTATCACCGATAAGTCACTTGATTGGCTATCAAAGGCTGAAAAACAAAAACCCTTTTTTTTAATGTGTCATCACAAAGCGCCTCACAGAGAATGGGAACCACACCCAAAAAATAGGTCGCTATTTATGGATGATGTTGTTGTGCCTTCAACTTTTGACG
>CABXZZ010000074.1 GCA_902516825.1 uncultured SAR116 cluster alpha proteobacterium | reverse complement strand
ATGGCAAAACAACCACTACTTCGCTTGTGGCCACAATACTGGAAACAGCTGGTTATGACCCAACGGTAGTAAATGGTGGCATAATTCAAGGATGGAGAAGCAACGCAAGATTAGGCCTTGGAGACTGGATGGTTGTAGAGGCTGACGAAAGTGACGGTTCATTCTCTAAACTTAATCCCACCGTTGCAGTTGTAACTAATATCGACCCTGAGCATCTTGATTATCATGGTAGTTATAAGAATTTAGAGATTGCATTTGCTAATTTTGTTGGTGCGATCCCATTCTATGGATTTGCATCTGTATGTATAGACCACCCCTCTGTTCAAAGATTACTTCCAACAATTATGGATAGACGTATCATAACGTTTGGCCTTGTAAGTAATGCAGATGTGCGCGCAAGCAATGTGCATACGAAAGACCAAAAAATGGTTTTTGATTTGCAACTATCTGGCCGCATTGCAGGTTTTGAGAACCAAACAACAACCATTAACTTCCCGATGCTAGGGGAACATAATATTCAGAATTGTCTAGCAGCTATTTCTGTTTGTCTAGAAATGGGCATAAATATAAACATAATCGAAAAAGCACTGGCAGATTTTAACGGTGTGGCAAGACGGTTCGATTACAAAGGATGTGAGGAAGGCATAACCTTTATTGACGATTATGGGCACCATCCAGTTGAAATTAAAGCAGCTTTATCAGCGGCTAGATTATATTGCGGCTCTGGCAAGGTCATAGCTGTTGTTCAACCCCACCGCTACAGCAGAGTTCGTGATTTATTTTCGGACTTTTGTGCCTGTTTCAATAATGCAGACATCATTATTGTTGCCGATATCTATGCCGCAGGCGAAGCGCCAATTCAAGGGTATGAGAAAGAAGATTTAGTACGTGGGTTGCATGAATTTGGTCATCGTAACGCTATGATTTTAGATAATGAAGACAATCTAGCACAATTGATACAAAAATACGCTAAAGCGGGAGATCTCGTGGTCTGTCTTGGAGCCGGAAATATTACAAACTGGGCGGCAGCGTTACCAAAGCAGATTGCTCAGATTGTAATGCAAAAAAAGCAGGAGACAATGTTATGAGCCTGCAGCAATACTCGTCATCATCAGGGCAAATTTGGAAAAACGTTCGCGGCAAGCTCACTCCAATGGTTTCTTTAGATAAGCTAACATGGTTTGGCGTTGGAGGCTCCAGTGAATGGCTCTTCGAGCCATTTGATGAGCAAGACCTTATCTTTCTGCTACAAAATTGTCCGAAGGAAATACCAATACATGTTCTAGGAGCTGGTTCTAACACACTTGTAAGAGATGGAGGCGTTAAAGGGATCACAATAAAGCTTAATGGTTTGTTCACCCAAATAACCTTTGAGAGCCCAAACAAAATCATAGCAGGAGCGGGTGCAAGTGACGCAGAAGTCGCACGCTTTGCAGCTAGCAAAGAGATTGCTGGCCTGGAGTTTCTAATCGGCATACCTGGCACAGTAGGTGGCGGACTGTGCATGAATGCAGGTGCTAATGGGAGTGAATTTGGGGACATTCTTGAACGTGCCTCTGCGATTGACAGAAATGGTATCCGACATGTTGTAGGCGCATCAGAATTGAAGATGAATTATCGCCATACCCAAACTCCTAAAGGCTGGATATACACAAGCGCAGAATTTATCGGCAAGGGCGCAGACAAGCAATCAATTCGTGAAAGAATGAGACAAAATTTAGCTCATAGGGCAGATGCTCAACCTATTGGGAAGCGGACGGGTGGGTCCACTTTTGCCAATCCTGCGGGACATAAAGCATGGCAACTTATTGAAGCTGCCGGTTGCAGAGGCCTTCGCGTTGGCGACGCTCAAGTATCTGATAAGCATTGCAATTTCTTGATAAATAATGGGCTGGCAACTGCATCTGATATTGAAGCCCTTGGCCTTGAAGTCTGCAAACGTGTCAAAAAAAATAGTGGTATTGATTTGCGCTGGGAGATAAAGCGCATTGGCTTGAATAGAGACATAAATGAGGAGCTCGTTAGATGAACACGCTTCCGAAAATAGGTATGCTCTATGGTGGATGGAATTCTGAAGCAGAAGTTAGCAAAGCATCTGCAAACTTCTGCACAACTGCTGCAAGAGAGTATGGATACGATGTTATGGAAATAGTATTTGACAGAAATCTGCCAAGTTACCTTATGCAAAATAAAGTAGATGTAGTATTTAACGCTTTGCATGGACAAGTTGGTGAAGATGGGTCCGTTCAAGGATTACTTAACATTCTTAATATTCCCTACACACATAGCGGGGTAACGGCATCAGCAATCGCCATGGACAAGATTTTATCCTGCAGACTTTTCGAGAGTGCAAACATTCAAACCCCGCCTCGTCTTTCTCTCAACGAAGCCGAAAATGTCACTCCGGTAGATTATGAAGGCCCTTACGTTATAAAGCCACGAAATGAAGGCTCAAGCATTGGGGTCGAAATCGTATTGGATGGTAGAATATGTCCAAGAAACAGATGGGCTAACAATTGTCAATTAATAGCGGAGCAATACATTACGGGGCGTGAATTAACAGTATCCGTATTAAATGGGAAAGCACTTTGCGTAACTGAAATTATCACAAACAACGAATTTTATAATTATTCAGCGAAATATGATGTCGGTGGTTCACGCCATATACTCCCAGCTGCTATCCCAGATACCTGCGCCCAGAAGGCGATGAGTTGGGCAGAGAGCGCCTTTGAACTTTTGGGTTGCCGCGGTATAGCTCGAGCTGATTTTAAATGGGATGAAGATAATGACAGTTTATATTTACTTGAGCTAAATACTCAGCCAGGCATGACAAGAACCTCCCTAGTCCCTGAACAAGCATTATTTTGCAAGCTTGCAATGAAAAGCTTGGTTACAACTTTAGTGGAAGAGG
>CABXZZ010000073.1 GCA_902516825.1 uncultured SAR116 cluster alpha proteobacterium | reverse complement strand
TGATAATTTCAAACAATTTTTTGCGACTTCCCATCTAACCCAGGCTCTTTATCGCAGTCTTGTTCTCGCATCATCGGCCACGCTAATTGCAAGCTTCGTTGCATGGCCTCTCGCATATTTTATCGTATTTTGTATTCATAAAAAATGGCGACCGTTATTCCTGTTGGCAATTCTTGCCCCCTTCTGGACAAGTTTCACTATAAGAGCTTTCTCATGGCAACTTGTATTATCTGATAATGGTGTAGTTACATGGCTCATTGAACTCGCAACCGGCATTTCAGTAACTCTTGGTATTTTATACACCATGAACGCATCTATTTTCGGGCTTGCTTTATTTGGCTCGATGCTAACGACATTTACGTTGTATGGAGCGCTTGTGTCGATTGATGACAAACTAATAGAAGCAGCGTCCACGCTTGGCGCAAAGCCATTTTATATATTTAAGGATATCATATTTCCGCTTGGACTTCCTGGATGGCTTGCCGGTATTTTTCTAACCTTCATCGTATGTGTTGGCGACTACGCAGTACCGACATTACTAGGCGGCGGGCTTAAGCCTGTTCTTGCTCAGATAATGCTTTCTATTTTGAAGGGAACTTATGACCTCTCACAGGCAGCGACAATTGCTATTGTTCTGGCAATGACCGTGATAATTTGCGGGCTTCCACTGATTTTATATGGCCTTGCCAAAAGGAACAGGTTAGCTGCATGAATAATTTAATTGTTAGCAAATTTATGTTTTTGATACTTACAGCTTTCTTCTGTGTGTCACTCATAATTATTTATTTACCTATCATAGTGATGATTGTTTTTTCTTTTAATAGCGGCAAGTATCAAACCCTTCCATTCAGAGAACCTACTTTTGAATGGTATGTGGCACTAATTGCGGATAGTAGTTTTATAAATAGCTTTTTTACAAGCCTTATGATGGCCTCCCTCGCGAGCGTTTTTGCAACCATTTTAGGGTTTTTAGCCGCTTATGCTTTTAGTAAAGCAAAGGTTCCCGCACATGCTTTATTGTTTGGAATTGTTGTTTGCCCGTTAGTCATTCCAATGATTTTAATTGGCATTGGCATGCGCCTCCAAATCGTATCGATTGGAATTGAGCCAGCCCTCTGGCTAGTGCTACTAGGGCAAACATTATATGTATTACCACTAGCCGTTATTAATTTAAAAAATAGGATAGATAAGATACCCCAATCAATGGAAGAAGCAGCAATTTCTCTTGGTTCAAGCAGGTTAAAATCAATTATACTCATCCTTGCACCTATTTGTGCACCGTCTCTTTTCGCAACATTATTGCTCACTTTCACTTTTTCATTTGATGAATTTGTAATCGCCTATTTTCTGACTAACTTTGAAATTACGCTACCAATTAGAATTTGGACTTCTCTAGTAACTGGATTTGAACCAAAAATAAATGCCGTTGGAACAGCAGTTTTTATGTTTTCTTTAACCTTAGGCCTTATTGCACAATTCATTTTGCTGTTTAAACAAACTGAGATAAGGGAACACAGAACCCAATGAAAGATAAAGTCTAACATGAAATTAAGAAGATCACCTACATTAGAAATTGGAGAGAAAATAAAAGCTGCGAAAAGTCAGAATAAAATTTTATGGTCTTTATCTACCCCCAATCTTCCAAGCTATAATGATATTCTTAAGACCGATCCATCTTGGTGCAGGTTAACCCCTGCTTCTGGCATGCCAGAGCTAATAGAATATACAAAAACAGCTCTTTTCAATAATTGGGACCAATCCAAACATAACGTGATTATTTCTGCGGGTGCAAAAGCGGCTTTATTTGCTATTTTAAAAACAATAACAGTCTCCGGAGATAATGTTCTGCTGCCCTCTCCCACGTGGCCGAGCTATTTTGATATCTGCACAATAGCCGACTGCAATCCGATTGAAATGCCAACTTCATTTGCAAACGAATTTGAAATTAAACTCGATGAAATTGAGCGTCTATACGCACAAAATAAATTTAAGGTTATTATATTTAGTAACCCTAACAACCCCTCCGGAATCATATATAATAGCATTTTCCTAGGAGGCCTAATTCAACTAGCAGAAAAATTTGGATTTTACATTATTGTAGATCAAAGTTTCTCGAAAGTAATTTTTGATGAAACTCAGTGGACCGCTTCACAGTGTCGCAATTCGGAAAAGCTTTTTATTGTAGATTCATTCTCTAAAAACTTTTTATTGCAGGGCGCTCGAGTGTCAGCAACTCTTGTTCCACAAGCACATACTGAAAACTATACTAATATACATCAAACGCTTCTCAGTTCTGCTCCCGCGCCAGCACAAATAATGGCTTTACATGCGGTAAAGAATAAATTGGCAATGCCCTCACTAAGCAAACAAAAGGAAGCAACAAGAAAATTCATGTCAGAACAAGAATGGGGTTTTGTTGAGCAATCAGGCTCTTTTTACTATTTTCCAAAAACAGATAACTTCACAGTTTTGGAAGAAAAAGCAGCGCGCAGAGAAGTTCTATTATTAGGAGGTGCAATTTTCGGAAATAATTATCAAGATCATTTCAGGCTATGCTTTGCACGTCCATTATCTGAGCTAGAAATCATATTCAATAAATTAGATGAAGCTTTAAATGGCAAATAATAACCAAATAGACTGTATATCTCCTAACACTGGAGCCCCCTTTGATAAGTGGAGTGAGACAACACCGGCACAGTTACAGGCATCGCTCGATACCATTCAAAAAAAGTCATTTTATGAATTAAAGGAGGCATCTTCACGAAGCTCAATTTTATTGTCCATCTCAAGCTTAATTGAGAAAAATCGAAAAGACCTTGAAGAATTAATAGTAACGGAGGTGGGAAAAACACAGGCCGAGGCGATATCCGAAATTGATTATTCCAAGTCGTTTTTAACATATATGGCAAATGCTATTTCCTCTTTAGAACTAACCGAACAAATAGAACCTAATCGTAATGTAAAGACAGTCCCTAGAGGCATTGGTTTGCTGATTACTCC
>CABXZZ010000072.1 GCA_902516825.1 uncultured SAR116 cluster alpha proteobacterium | reverse complement strand
GACATTCGCAAGTTATCATGGCTAGATAATAACTTGTTACAAGATTACGCAGTCCTGAGTTCTGCTCAGGAACATATGGCTCCCATCTTGGGTTACATTTTTGAAAAGGTCCAACATCGTTTATAATAGATGGAAGCAGGATCAAACCATCCTTAAACATTTTTTCATGGTCTTTATGCTCTGGCAGTTTATCCCCAGCTTCAATTTCATATTCTCTTCCTCCCATGAACCTTGCAGAGGGAGTTTCTTTACCGAATAAATTTACATTCAACAGTGTATCTCTGGCTGGGTCTAGCTGAATTTTTTTCCCTCCAACCGATAATACAACAACCCATGTACCGGTGGATATTACTGAAAACGGTGTAGTTTGACTAAAAAGGTGAGGGACTAAAGAAGCATTACTATCATGTATACCAACACTAACAGGTATCCTCGATATTTTATCATTATCGATAGTAGGCAAACTTAGATTTCCCAGAAATTCATTTGGTTTTTTTGGGAAAGGTATTTTACCCTCAATTTTAAGTATTTTAACTAAAGTTGAAAAATCTCCATTTTTTGGAGACCATAAATCTGTATGACAACCAAGGCTGGTAAAATCAGTTGCGAATTTACCTGTTAATTTCCACCCCCAAAATTGCGGATAAGTGACGATATGTAGCAATTTTTCCCTTAGTTTTGGGTCTAGTTTGAATTGAAGGTAAAGTTGAGAACCAATATTTAATCCACCTGCCAAATGTGGAGACCCAGTTTCTTCAAAATGTGGTCGAATTTTGCTGTATTCCCCTGCTATTGAATCGATCGTAGCGTCTTCGTAGTCTACAGGTTCTGCATAAGTGCCGTCTTTCATAATTAAAACAGCCGCAGCACCATGGGTCGTGACGCCAATTCCTTCAATTTGTATGCTGGCACTCAATTCTTTTAAAGAATTACAAATAAATTCCCAAATAAATTCGGTATTAAAAGCTAGTAATTGACCAGAATAAACTGATTCATTCGGTATAGAAACAATTTTTTGTTCTTCAAATAACTCTAAGTTAACTAGCGCGACTTTTATATTTGTCTTGCCAACATCAATAACTGCGATATTTTTCATTTCATATGAAAAACCATTTGAAGAGGTTTTGTAATTGGTTCGTTCGTTTCATAAGAATGCATAATATCTGCCATATATGACCACCATTTTTGCATAATAGTCTCGCTGTTCAAATGGTCCATTTTATGATCTTTTTTTCGCCACATGACTGCAAAAAGTATGTTTGTTTCTTCATCAAAAAAAATAGAGTAGTCGCTGATTCCCGATTTTATTAAAAGCTCTGACAACTCAGGCCATATTTCGTCATGTCGCTTTTTATATTCATCCTGCATTCCCGGAAATAGTTTCATTTTAAATGCAATTTTTTCCACTATCTTCTCCAAATTTCCCATAATTGGGGAATAGCAATAACTAAAATCAAAAGGGTGCCAATAAATATAGACATTACAATTCCAGGGACATTTAATAATCCTAATCCAAAAGTTACTAAACCCATCACAAAGGCCGCTATAACAACTCCGGTAATACTCCCAGAGCCACCTAAAATGTTAACGCCGCCCAGTACTACCATCGTTACGATCTCAAGCTCCATACCGAAAGCTATAGAAGGCCTTGTTGAACCTAATCGAGATGTCAAACATATAGCAGCGATGCCCGACATCAATCCAGTTAGTAAAAATAACAAAAATTTTACTCTGTGCACATTAATTCCTGAGAAAAAAGCCCCGGTTTGATTATTTCCAATTGCATAAACCGTTCTTCCAAACTGGGACTTATGGAGCAACAAACCAAACACAATGGCAGTCAGGACAAATAAAACAAATTCAAAGCTAATTACCCAAAATACATATCCTTGTCCGAAGAAAGCAAATTCTTCAGGATAACCGCGATACGCTTTATCCCCTAATATGATGTAACTAATTCCCCGAAATAAGCTCATCGTGCCAATCGTTACCACAATTGATGCTAAACCGAATTTTGTAACTAAAAAGCCATTGAAGGCTCCACAAGATATACCAACACTAAGTCCCACTAATACTAAGGTGGGTGTCGATACGTCGAATTGAGCAGCAGCGCCCATTGCAGTTGACGCTAGAGCAATAATAGAAGCAACGCTTAAGTCGATTTCACCTGCTATAATTAGGAGAGCCATGGCAAACGCTATTATCGCTTTTTCAGTAAAATTAAAGGTAGCATCACTTAAATTCCAAGCATTTAAAAAATATGGAGAAGCAAACGAATTACCGATAAAAATTGCTACTGCAACAAGAAATAATAGCATTTCCCAACTTTTTAATTTGGTTAAATAGGGATTATGTAATCGGAAAGGAATTTCTCTGAATTCTGACATTTTCATTTTTCCTTTTTTAGAATATTTCGTCCTTTTCGAGCAGTGCTTTTTGCGTTCAGTATTACAGCTATAACAATTGCACTACCTGAGATCGCCATTTGCCAAAATGGACTTATATTTATTACTGGCAAGGCATTTTTTATTACACCCAGGAATAAGGCTCCTTGGACAGCACCAATAAGAGAGCCTACGCCTCCCATAATCGATATGCCTCCTATAACACATGCGGCTACAACATCTAATTCAAAACCAATCGCAATATCTACATATGCAACAGAGTAACGTGATACCCATAAATATCCTACCAAACCCGAAAGACCGCCTGATAAAACAAAGGCTAAAAACTGTGTTTTTCCTACATTTAATCCAGCATATACAGCGGCATATGGATTACCCCCAATGGCGTAGAAAGAGCGTCCAAGAGGAAATCTTGAGAGCAAAATATAAAAAAGAATAATTACTAGGATTGCCACCCATGATAACATCGGCATGAAAAAAAAATGTTCTCTGGGAAAAGCTTTGAAACCTTCTGACATTTCATGTGCATTTACCCATTTACCCTCTGATATCACAAAAATTAACCCGCGATAAATTGTCATCGTCCCTAGTGTAACAACGATAGGGGGTATTTTTACAATCCATACAAAAAAACCATTTATAGCGCCTAAAAAAAGCCCAGTTAGAATCGATATTA
>CABXZZ010000071.1 GCA_902516825.1 uncultured SAR116 cluster alpha proteobacterium | reverse complement strand
TGAATCTTTTCTTCTCTGTCGCACGCCCCCTGCCATGCCCATATTAGGACGTGAGGCCGATAGAGCCTTTTCCAGAGCAGGCAAGTCCGCTGGGATATTTTGACCATCCCCGTCTAAAACAGCAATGAGCGGCGCTCTTGAAGCAAGCAAACCTGTGCGAATAGCAACACTTTGTCCACTTTGCTTTTTATGGCGCAAAACACGCAACTCTTTTATTTCAGACAAGCATTTTTGTAATTCTACTTGTGTTTCATCTGTACTACCATCGTCAATATAAATGATTTCAAAAGGTCTGCCTAGAAAAGTATCGCAGATCTCGTCAATCAAGGGCCTTACATTTCCAGCCTCGTTCATAACTGGTACGAGCACCGAAACTTCTGGTGCTAAAACGGCATGAGACGAACTCTCTGTATAGGTGATCAATTGTGCCATAAAACGAAATCTCAACACGGTTCCTTAGAGGTCTTAGCCGTTCAAACTCCTATCGTCAAATTTTATCGAAGAAATGAAATATAATTCAACAAATTGTCCTTTAGAAATATTGAAACCTTCAATCTTGGATAGCTGATGGGTTGGTACATTTAGCTTCAAAGCCGCCGACTGAAATTGTTTTAGATGACGTAATTCAATGATAATTATTGCTTCTGGCGCCTCTGCCAAAAGTAACGCAGCCTCATCTCCAGAAAGCAATAAAATTTCTTCGCCTAACGTAAATACCGCAGAAGGTTCGTGATAGCCTGCCAATGCAATAATGTTGGCATTTACGGGAAGCACCTCAAGTTCTTGTTCAATTAACGATGCAATATGAGCAGATTTTAAGTTCCCAACAATGCCAGAGAACAACACACAATTAAAAGCAATTCCAAGAATACAAGCTACAAGAACAAGCTGGCCACGTTTTATAATCTTGGCTGATCCATCACTAATCCATTTAAAGCCAAATACGAAAATACCGAAAATTAACAACAACCCAAAAAGCACAAAAGCAAATGCAAAGCCCCCATTTTCTGCTCCTAATTTTGCGGCACCCCATAACCCAGCAAAAAGTAGTAAAACCCCAAATAAAGCGGATATTACAAATATTGTGGCTTCAATGATGCGGCGCCATCGCAATAAAGAGACTGGAAGAAATACGGCTCTACCCGCAAGCATGATAAGTGCAGGCAGAATCGGTAATATATAATGTGGCAATTTTGTTGGAATTAATTCAATCGCAAACCAATAACCCACAAACCATACAAAACAGAACTTAGCTGAATCAGACCGCCAAAATTGAGCATTTGTTCTACTGAAGGAACCTAGAAAAATAGATGCTGGAAACATCAATAGCAGAATAGTTAGCAAATAAGTGCCGGGGGGAGCACCATGAGTTTCCTGCCCGCTAAATAGTTTCGGCAAAAGGTCTTTTGTTACCGCTTGGGCAATAAAGCTGCCATCGGTTGCGATTGAAACAGCTAAAACCCAAGGAAGACAAATAACGGCAATAACGAGCAAACCGGATACAAAACGAAGTTGTCTTATCCAGCGCCATTCCCGCTCTATAATCACTAATCCGAGCAATGTAGTAAGTGCCAGAAAAGGTGCGATAGGCCCTTTAACCAATACAGCAAATGCCATTAAGACCCAAAACCAGCCTCGGCCAGATGTATTATTTGCAAGGTGTCTATTTTTGTAAAATAGCCATAGTGAGAACTGTTGTGCCATGATTAGGCTTAACAATATTGAATCCGTTTTAGCGATATGAGCTTCGGCGAGTATAATAAAACAACTGGCAAGTAAAGACGAAGATACAAGTTGCTGTAAGTGACGTGAATCAGGCCACAAATTTCTAACAAACAAGTAGCATAGGACCAAACTTATAATATAACCAATTAAGCTTGGGAGCCGATAGGATGATATGTTTTCTGGACCTAAAAAGGCGGCTGATGCAGCTTGTAGCCAATAAATTCCAATTGGTTTTTTTGCTCGTAATTCATCTTGAAACTTAACCGTTATAATATCTGCAGTTTCAACCATTTGCTTACTTGCCTGTGCAAACCTTGCTTCGTCGCGATCAATGACATTGATTGTAGCATGACCTATTAGGACTAACAGACTGGCAAATATCACAAGCATCCAAAGGCTCAACCGGCGGTGGCTAAACCATTGTGCATTAGCAAGCATTTCTGAACGGGAATTAAACAACCAAACTCTCTTCTAACTATTTTTCATATAAAGCAATAATTACATCAGGAAACTTTGCCTATTTAGTGACTAGAATTAGCCGATTTGAGAAATTTTGACCATGGCCAGCTATAAATATTTTATATTTTTAAAAAATTGTTTTCGTTATCATTTAAAATAAGCAATCTATTTTACTTTCGCCTAATGCATAAGGGGCTTATAAAACTGACAATTCAGTACGATTTCCCACTTGCTTAATCTGCTTATCACAGCACAATATAAGTAAAATTTCGCTTATTACTAAAAAGGACAGTTATGTTGGATTTTCTTGAGGTAAAGACAGGGCTAACCTCTAGCAATTATGGTCTTAGGCCACTTCACCTGATTGTTTGCTCTGAATTTCACAAATGGATAGAGAATTCACCCACCTCCTGGCAATCTTGGACAAAGCAGAATGACTTCCAGCCCGATTTAGGAAGCTTTTTGCTCTTTCCTGATAAACAAGGGAATGTTGAAGCTGCATTATTAATAATCTCTGAAACATCTTCTGATGTTTTAAATAACGTAGATACAAACTGGACTAACTCTGATTGGTCAGGCATTTGGGAAATGGCTATTGCTGCAAAGAAATGTCCCGCTGGTATTTGGAAAATCGAATTTGGAAATAAAGAATTTGAAAAAGCGCCGTTCATTTTAGGGTGGGGATTAGCACAGTACACTTATGATTTTCCCCAGAAATCCAACGATTCCAGCAAAAGTCATCCTAAAAATAAACAAAAACCTGAGATCGCAATGCTATATGCTCCAGATTCAGGAGATATGCCTGCATTAATTAACGCTATATCGCTTTGCCGAAATCTCATTAATTTACCAGCAAACTACCTAAATACCACAAAATTAGCAAGTATAGCCTCTCAGCTTGCTAAAACGTTTTCAGCTGATTTCACATTATATTCCGGCGCAAAAC
>CABXZZ010000070.1 GCA_902516825.1 uncultured SAR116 cluster alpha proteobacterium | reverse complement strand
ACTACCAATAAACCGCCAATTATCATGCCTGTAATTATTCCTACTTTCAAATTTATTGCGCTACTAATTAACATCCTAGACCTCCTTTAATGGACTTATTTCAGATATAGTTCACGACTCCACGATATCAAATTGGACGAGAAGTGCAGAGATATCACTGCTGATTTATCATCGTAATTACACGTATTTCTGCGCTTTTGAACTAGGGAAGCTAAGCATATATAGACTTTTTCTTTATATAAAACTGTTAACCAATGATTTACGTGAGCGCCGTCCGTGCCTGAGCTTGAACGTAAAATCTTACCTTTTGGTGATATGTTGTTTACACAAGTTATTGCTTAACTTGAAGGTTATCTGCAGAAATACAATCAGATTAAGTTACCTCAAGGGGTGTATCGGCCAGCCTTAAAACTTGTGTTTTCGAAACTTTAGATGATAAGCTATTTATCTGTTGAGAATAACAGTGGTGCTGTAACAGGTGCAAAAAAGCTCCACTGAAGGAAGGAGGATTACCAAACCTTCAGCGGAGCAGTTTACACCCCACTAGAGGGGAAGTCGTTTAAAAAGGAATATAAACGTCAATGATAAAATTCTAGTGGAGTATTTGATAGCTATCTGGGACAATTTCATGCCTAATGAACTTGCCCCAAATTAGAACTATTCCAAACTACATGTATAGGCAATGCGACAAACAGCCACGTTATTCTCAGCACATTACTCATACCAAATGTAATATCGGCCGCAATTGAAGTGACAAATAAATTGGAAAAGAACAACCCCAAATAAGACTCACCAGCGCCCCCTAAGACCCTCTGCAGTTGCACACATATCTACACACTCTAACACCCCCTGAGTGACTCTGTATGAGTCAGCAATTGGCATTCTTACCCCCTTCTTTAAACAACCTGAGACACCCCAGCCAATCAATCTTCTGGAATCTTAGACAGACGTCAGATAAGGTGAACTAAGGTTATCTATAGGCATCTAAAAAAACGACAACAACTTTCAAAAATCGAAAACAATACTTCCCCATCTATTATTTCTCAGACATCCACATTCAATGTGTTTTATCGCTTATAATTGTGCTAAGAACTTCGAACATTCTGACGTTGACAATCATGCTTTACATGTTGACCGGGAAAAGGAACAGTATCATTGAGCAATAAGTTATCAATGCCAACTGGTAAATCATTCTTAACAATAATCAATTCATTACCCTATTTATTAATCGTTTTTGGGGCATTGATTATAGCCTCAAACCATGTGCTTGCTCGCTATCTAGAGGGTGCCATTCCCCCTATGGGATTGGTATTCTGGCGCATGGTAACAGGGGCACTGTTTCTGGCCCCATTCACAGCATATGGTCTATTTGTTAATCGTAAGTTAATTTTGAAACATTTGCTGCTTTTTCTCATAATGGGAGCACTTTTTGTTCCTCTAGGCAATGGCCTAATATACGTATCTTATATTTATACAACTGCAATTAATGGTGGCTTAGTCTCTGCATCACAACCGGCCGTAACTGTCTTGCTTACATGGTTGTTATTCCATGAATTAATTAACTGGAAACAAAGCGTTGGTATAATCATTGCCGCTATAGGCGTGCTGCTTATAATCACCCAAGGAGAACCGTTAGCAATATTAAGATTGGAGTTTAATATTGGTGACCTCGTTATGCTTGCTGCTGTTGTTTTTGGCGCATTTTACAATGTACTCATTCGCAAAGTGCCTGAAGAAATACTAGTTTCCCAATTATTGATGATAGTGTTGTTATCAGGAAGTTTAATCACTTTACCTTTTTATATTGTTGAGACATTATATTTTCGTCCAGTTCCTATTAACATTTTTGCCGTTTTTTCAATTCTTTGGGTAGGAATTGCCGTAACTGCAATAGCCGTAGCCATGATTAGCTTTTCTATCCGTCGTGTTGGTGCCAACAAGGCTAGTGTGTCGAATTATCTGCGTGCTGTATTCACAGCATTACTTGCTATTGTAGTGCTAGGAGAAGAGTTCAAAACGTTTCATTTAATTGCAATGGTTCTGGTGATTGGCGGTATCTATCTCATGACCCTTGGAACTGTCGTTAAGCAAGATAATAACAAACTACAATAAGAAGGTTTTTAAAACTATTTTGGAAGTTAGGAAGTGCAGTATGTTAAACTAACAGGTCTCTCAGTCCAAAAATAAAGTTATCAATATTTGCTTAGTTGGAAGACGGGCTACGCATCAGCCAAGTTGTATATTTTGTTTCGCTTTTTTGACAATTAGCAAGTGATAATGACCGCAGCAAATGAGGAGGTGTTCCGCCACCACCCTGCTTTGAGCCGTTTGGGTCAATCGCAAGGCAAAGCTCATTATCACTCATCAATTTAATTTGGTTATTTGCAGCCAATTTAAACCTTTGTGTGGCAATATCATCGCAGGCTTCAAGATTCAAACTTGAACCTGCGATGCTGCCGTTGGCTTCCATACAAACATCAAAAGCTGGGAGATAGAACTTACCTCGACTTATAAGTTGTTTGTCAAAAGCTTGGTCAACGCCGAGCTGACCTTGGTACGAGAAGCAGGTGTGCGCTTGAAGCCCTCTTTCTATTTTAGCACGTTCTTTGTGACCCCGTATATCGATGCAAAAGCCACGTTGCTCATCTAATTTATCAATCAACTGAATTTCAACTAAATTTCTAGCCCACAGTAGCTGCGCGATCATTCCTTCAATGATGGAGGTGAGTTTGCTACTTAATTCGAGTTTACCATCATCCACAACAACAGTCCCTGCGCCCGTTGACATTAATAGCAACAAAATCGATGCAGCGATGATTTTCTTCATTGTCAAACCTCTCCATTGGTTTCTTTTGCAAAACTGAGGTCTCACCCTCTACTTATCTTCTACAATACTGCTCACAACCACTGCTTTAGACAACCCCAAATAAGACTCACCAGCGCCTCCTAAGACCCTCTTTAGTACTCCACATATCTCCACCCTCTAATACCCTCTCAGTGACTCTGTATGAGTCAGCAATCGGCATTCTAAACCCCTTCTTTTAATAACATCAGACACCCTAGCCAGTTAATTTTCAGAATTAGGAAATAGACGTCAGACAGGGCGAACTAACGTCATCTAAAGGCATCTAAAGAAACGACAACAACCTTCAATAACAACAACAATAAGA
>CABXZZ010000069.1 GCA_902516825.1 uncultured SAR116 cluster alpha proteobacterium | reverse complement strand
AGACTGAAATAATCGATTTTGTCAATGCCAACCCGCGCAAGCTCATTCCTTGCGTTTTGGATAGCTTTTGAGACCGTAACCCCTGATTGTAGTTTTTCAGCCGTAATTTGCAGTACCCCATGAATATTGGCTGCTATCTTGCGCTCACTATTAGAAAGGTAACTATTTCGAGATGACATTGCCAACCCATCACTTTCCCTGAAGGTCTGACCTGCAATGATCTCAACAGATAAATCCAAGTCGCGAATGAGTTGTTTTATCACTAGTAATTGCTGATAATCCTTTTCTCCGAATATAGCTATATCTGGGTTTATCTGGTTAAATAATTTGACAATAATTGTGGCCACCCCGGCAAAGAAATGTGGTCTAATGTGCCCCTCAAGTGGCTCTGCGACTCCTGTCTGCGCTATGATTGTTGCATGACTTTCATGGTACATCTCACTCGGATTGAAAACCAAATCACATGCCTTCTGTTCTAACAGTTTTTCCATATCCTCATTTAGAGAGCGAGGGTAACCATCAAAATCTTCTGTCTCTGAAAACTGCCGTGGATTGACGTAAATTGAAGTTACAACTTTATCACAATTCTCGCGTGCAAGGGACATGAGTGACAAATGACCTTGATGAAGACTTCCCATAGTTGGGACCAGTCCAATTTTATACCCATTCTCCTGCCAGCCTGAAATCTGAGCTTTCAATTCAGAAAGAGTATTCACAAATTTGATCATTTTTTTGAAGGCCAAAAACAATGCGAATGATCAGGAAACCTCTGCGATATTACATCTTCGGCATAGGCTTGAGCTGCTTCATGAATTATACTTTGAACGTTTGCATATTGTTTTACAAATTTCGGAGTGAAATCTGTATAAAGTCCAATCAGATCGTCTGTAACTAAAATCTGACCATGACAACTTGGAGACGCCCCAATACCAATTAGCGGTATGGTAGCACTCTCAGATAGCGCGCGTGCGACTGGTTCTATAATGCCCTCCAACACAATCCCAAATGCGCCAGCATTGGTAACCGCATCAGCATCTTTTTGCAATTGCTCTGCCTCTCTAGAATCTTTTCCCGTGATACGAAATTCAGATGTTTTACTAAATTTTTGTGGGAGTAAACCGATATGACCCAATACGGGTATTCCTGCTGAAGTAATTGCTTCAATTTGAGGTGCAATTGATACGCCCCCTTCCAGTTTAACACCGCAAGCCCCCGTTTTTTCGATAACTATCTTAGATGATTGAACAGCTAGCTCGACGCTATTCTCATAAGTACCATGCGGCAAATCGACAATAACCATTGCCTGACTTGAATGAGACATAACCGCTTTTCCATGTCGTATCATCATTTCAAGGTCAGCCCCTTGCGTGCCTTTCATTCCATATAAAACCATAGCAACTGAATCTCCAACGAGAAGCAAATCGCAATACGGATCAAGGGCCATCGCCACAGGAGCTGTATAAGCTGTTAAACTCACAATTTTGCGCTTGCTCGAGATAGATTGAAAATCAACTACTGTTAGCCTGCCCTCAGTCATTTTCTCCCCCCATTATTTCCTGCTAATGCGATGCATAAAAACTAGGAAAAGGGTCTACCAATTTAAATCTCACAAGAACATAAAAAAGATAAATTTGATTTTGCCTTCTAATATTCACGTTTTCAAACCTTGGGCTGAAAGCTATCTTTGGTTACCCTAGACCAATAATTCTCTATTCTGGGATCATCGCACATCGATTTTGAAAATAATACACCCTGTTCTGCATCTGGATAAATCTGCGAGGCGAGCATAATTTCAGACTGACTGACGCGGTGTACAAGATGCCTTCTTGTTAATTCATCAGGTGAATACAGTCCAGATGCTCCAACTAATTTAGCCAACGCCTGGCGAGTTGTCTTGTGAAATTGAGCGATTGCACGCGCTTTCGTGTCAACATCAATTGCCCGGCTTCGCGTGGGATCCATTGTTGCAATCCCTGTCGGACAATTGCCATTATGACACGTTCTCGCTTGAATGCATCCCGCAGCAAACATAAAAGGACGTGCCATGTTCACCCAGTCGGCTCCTAGGGCACAAATTCGTGCGATATCAAATGAAGATACAATTTTACCAGAAGCCGCAATTTTTATTGCGCCCCTCAAACTGGCCGCTCGCAAAGCATTATCGACATATACGATAGCATCTCTAAGAGGGCTTCCAATATGATCACTAAATTCAGATGGAGCAGCGCCGGTGCCACCTTCTGCACCATCAACTGTGATGAAATCTGGCTTAATTCCTGTCTCAACGATTGCCTTCACAATCGCCAAAAACTCCCAAGGATGTCCAATTGCTAGCTTAAAGCCTATTGGTTTACCACCGCTAAGATCTCTCAAGTCATGAACGAACTTAAGGAGCCCTTCTGGGGTGTAAAAAGCACTATGTTGGACAGGAGAGATACAATTAACTCCAGATGGCACCCCTCTTATTGCTGCTATTTCATTGGTTACCTTGGGCGCCAACAAAACACCCCCATGACCAGGCTTAGCACCCTGGCTTAATTTAACTTCTATCATTTTTACTTGGTTGAGAGATGCCTTCTCAGCAAATTTTTCTGCATCAAATTCACCATATCGGTTGCGACAACCAAAATAACCTGTTCCTATCTGCCAAATCAAATCACCGTTATGTTTCTGGTGATATGGCGTAATGCCACCTTCACCTGTATTATGTGAAAATCCACCTATAAATGCACCCTTATTAAAACTCTCAATTACTGGTGCTGATACTGCTCCAAAACTCGTTCCAGATATATTGATTACAGATATCTGATAGCAATACGTCCCACTTCCTACTGAAATCCTGAAATCGCTATTATCAACTTTGTGCGGCATTAGTGAATGGTTTATCCATACATGCTCTGTATTATAGACCTGCTCAAGCGTTCCAAAGGGAAGCGTGCCATCTTTCCCTTTGGAACGCTCTGTCACCATTGTATGCTGCTGACGCGAAAATGGTACTTCTTCATCTTCTGCTTCTATGAAATATTGACGAATTTGCGGGCGAATTTCCTGAAGCAAAAAACGCAATCTACCTACTAGAGGGTAATTTCGCAAAACAGGAGACTTTTTTTGTGTAAAATCGAAAACGCCAAATGCGAAAATAAAAAGTAATATTATTGAAACCCAACCAAAAATAGCGCTCTCTGGAAGTAACCAGAAAAGCAAGATTGAGTAAGACAAAGCAACCACCACAATTAAAAACGGAATAAATCTCATCATGAACATACCCAGACCCTCTTATTTTCTTTCCTGCTAAAGCATTTTAATGTTTTACACAGTTCTCTGCGTCTGGAAGACGTTGGTCGTACCTTTTTCGATACAATCAAATCACCCCCCTTTAGCTAGAATTGTCTCGCCTGCAATGCAGGTTTGATTTGCAATACGCAATGGCAAGAAATGACTCGGAACATATAAATCCATTTGACCACCAAATGAGAGAAAACCAAAAATCTGACCTTGTGATAAGGTGTCGTTGGTTTCAACGTCACATTCTGGAAACCAGCGCGGAATTGCAGAACTAAACACTAAAAAAAACTCTTCCGATGCTTTGTTTGGGGAGAAACCCAGTGTTTTTGCCGTTATAATAATCTTTCTAGAAGATGCATACTCTACTTTTTGCTTATCTAAAATCTTTATCGAAGTTGGTGCATGAAGACTGGCAGGACATAATAATCCACATCTTATCCCAATTTTTAAATATTGCTCAGGCGTTGCGGGTAAATTATCAGGTGAATTTATCTGCTCTACATCAGAGATTGTTCCACTTACAGGGGCGGTCATCATGCCTCGATTGGAGGAAATTACCGGCGTCTTGATTCGAAAAAAATAAATTACTAAAGCCATTGAGGCAAGCATAAATAAGATAGGGGCGTCCAAAATAGAACCGATAAGAAACCCACCAATACCAAATAGGGCCAAAAACGGCCATCCAGAAGGATGGAGCTTTATTGATTGAACTT
>CABXZZ010000068.1 GCA_902516825.1 uncultured SAR116 cluster alpha proteobacterium | reverse complement strand
CACTATCAGACGCATCTAAATCTTCGGCAAACGCCGTAATGCCAACTAAATCCCCTATAGAAGCAGACTCAGATAACTGGCTTAACATACTATCTATGTCTGTTAGCGATGTAACATCATACTCATCTGTTTCCTCTACTGTGATAGTAAAGTCAGCTGTGCTCGTACTACCATCCGTACTGCTTGCCAGTACCGATATCATATGACTAGGTGAGGTCTCATAGTCTAACTGACCGGCTAACGTAACAACACCCGTTTCACTATCAATCGCAAACAGGCCACCCGCATCATTACTTAACGTATAGCTCACACTATCACCTGCATCCAAATCTTCTGCATACGCCGTAATGCCTACTAATGAGCCAATCGTAAATGTCTCTGAAATTCCTACAATATCCGAAACAACCGTGGCACTTCCTCCCATGCCTGGATGGCGCTGACAGTAATAGTATAAATCAGGCGTATCTTCACTAACAGTAATCTGAAGCTGGTTATTACCTAAATTAGTAACTCCATCTGTATAAATGTCGCCTCCGTTATGGGCACCGTCAGAAGTGGTCGACAATAACAATGGATGACCCGAAGCCGAGCTATAATCAAATATATAGGTATTACCAGTATCAAGATGAAGGCTGTCTTGAAGCACTCCATCAATATAATATTTGCGCCCTGATGCTGTGACTATTTTTGTCAGGGTTTCAGAGTAAACATTGTCTGTTGGGGTTATAATATGAAAGTCCGAAAAATAATTCTGGAACGCAGTTTGATGAAAGTCATTAGAAATCCCATTTATTAGAAAATTTTCGCTTGATATTGAAAAACTGGACCAAGTATCTTGCAAAGACAACTCTACATAGAACAAAACGTCGTTATAAGGAATCTGCACACCAGATAACGACACAGTTGATATATTGAATTTATTGTTAAATTCCTCAATTCCCGTGAAATTCCAATTTTGCTCAGAATAAATAGCTGATGAACTTATATTCAGCGAACTAAAATCTAGGTTTTGAAGGTCAATCCCATTAACCGATGAAGAATATTCGTTATTTAGGAAATTTAGTCTAATGAAAGAATCAGTATAATCAGACAGAACAAACATTATAGAATTTGCGCCTGTTCGTAATTTAATAAAAGGTCATCATCATTAATGATATCTCTTTCTGGGCTCCACGAACCGTCTACATCCCCAATCAAAATGCCTTTAAATACTGGATCTTGGGTGTCATTTGTATCTAATACTAAATCTTGGTCGAAAGAACTATTATTCCTGTTAATTTGTGATAAATCGGAGTCATCGGCAACGAAAAGCCACTCTGGGTCATATTGGTCATCCATTCTGACGGCTTCCTTTAAAATACCAATGACATCCATGGAATTAACACGTCCGTTTTGGTCATAATCTGCGGCAAGAATTTGTTCCTTCTCAAAATTCAAAGTTCCAATAGAATTCGTTTCTTCATGCATCAGACCAATCTTAAAGGCTAGATAAGCGTCATAGGCATTTATATCCTGAGGGTTAAATGAGGCCTCTTTTTCAAGATGAACCTCATGAACTCCCCTATTTACAGCAATATTTTGGAATTCTCCAAACTGGTCTGAAGAAGAATTAACCCCCACTAGTGATGATTCCTGCTGAAAAGAGCTAGCCAATGAAATATTTTCCAGTTTAAGATCTAAAAAGTCTTGCTGAATATTACCCTCTCCAATATGAGCTAATTCAATGGAAAGGATATTGTCTCCTGCTGTATAGATTTGATCAGAAAAAGAAATTCCAGAAAAATAAGCATGGTTAGTTACCTCATTATAATTATCAAATGGCATAAAACCGTTTGAAATTAAATCTTCACTAAAAACTGATGAGATAAGAGAAAATTTATCTCCTAATTCAATATCGAAATTGATGATTGCCATGGAATCCTCACCAAAATTCAAATCAAAAGATATAGATTTTTCATTTATGGAGAGAGACGCTACGTCAATTAATGAATCTCGATAAGTTTCTGAGAATGAGAAGAGATTAGCTCTGGAAATTGCCTTTCCATTCCAAGTTTCCACTAATGGATTGAATTCAACACCCTCCAATAAGGTGAGATTTTGGGTTGTTGTATTTTTAAATATCTCAAAGTCAGACTTATCTATAACCCTTACTTCAACTTCTTTAATAACATCTAGCGTTTCGTCTCCCTCATTTAAAGATATATTCTGGATTAATGAGGTAAATTCCTCAGGTGAACCGTCACCTGTGATTGAAATCGTATTTTCTTGGTCATTCCAGTGTGCTTGTAAACTACCGTTAGAAACTTGGTCTAGATTAAAATTTAAATTTTCTGAAAATCCCGATTTTAGGAATAATTCGACTTTTTCAATACCTCGGTCATCTTCGAGTTTCAAGTCTTTAAATGGCATCGAATTCACAACAATGGAATTTTGTGTTGCCACTATTTGGGCTGAGATATTTTCCTCTGCAATATCAATCTGGTAGGGCTTTGTATATGTATTAAATTGACTATCCATATAGGCAATTTCAAACATATATGTCCCGGGTTCCACATTACCTCTTTGTTTGATAGAAATATTGTTTGAGGTTTTTTCTAATAACAACCCAGCATCCGTACTTATCTGCTCCGGTATACCGACAGCAACAATGTTCGTCGGAATATTTGTTATTTGATGAATGTGAGTATCCTCCCCAGTCTCGAATGCGAGGTATCCAGTGTCAGAATCTTCTTCTTGGGATGCAATAAAGGCTGATTTTGAAGTAGGTTCTAATGCGGAAAATTGTTCTGTTTTTTGATGAAAATTAGGGTCATTAGATGATAAAATCACGGATATTCTATCTAAACTTTCAGCTGTATAATTAGCGTCTGAGTTAAATTGTACAGTTTTTGTTTGTTGCCACTCCTCTGGATAAAAAGTAATTGATTGCTGGTTTTCTTCAGTATCCGGAAACGTTATAAGGGCCTCAACAGTTTCTGATGGCTGACCACCCCAAAGTTTCAAATCAATATTTATTAATTCTTCATTAACGGATATTTCAGTTACAATGCCTGCGTCTGTAATACCAAAATTCATTCCCTCTTCCGATAAATTTTCTTTATTGAGGTCAAGAGCATTTACGTTTTTTAAAATCGCAATTGCTTTCGGCATGTTATCCACACTATGGCCATCGATGTCATAGGCTACAACCGTATCATCTCCGCTTGATATAAATCGTATATAACCTAGCGAATAAGGATAGATTTCTTGTCCTTGTGTATCACCTGAGTTTGTAGCCAGACTTTGTTCATGTATATCGGTTAGGTCAAGCAGGTCTCCTGAAGCACCTATCTGGAAATCGGTGATGACGTCAATATACTCATCGTAAAAATCTGCGTAGCTAAAGGAGAAAGTATCACGACCAGCACCGCCAGTAATGACATCTGAGCCAAGGCCTGCAACAATATGGTCATTGCCCTCGCCGCCATCTATGATATCATCTTCTGAACCCCCTTCAATATCATCATTACCTAATCCGCCTATAAGGGTATCATTACCAATTGAACCTCTAATAATATCATCATCAAGACCACCATCAATCCTATCATCCCCAGCATCACCATAAAGTGTATCCGAGCCTTCGTTACCTTCGATTGTATCATTACCATCACCACCATATATGGTATCATTACCGGTTCCGGCGTAAATCTCATCATTGCCACCTTCACCTCTAACCGTATCAGCACCGCCACCAGAGTGAATGATATCCGCACCATCAACGCCAGGGTCGTTATCACCAGCACCACCCCATATGGTATCTGCGCTAGATCCAGATGTAATTACATCATTACCAAGACCACCATAAACCTCATTTACACCTTCACCAGCATCAATCGTATCTGAGCCAGCACCGCCATCAACATAATCATGGCCCTCACCCGCATTAATAACATCATCACCACCAATAGAGCGATCAAGGGAATTACCTTTGGTATTTGAAAACCAAGAAACAGAATGATAACCATCTCCGTATATTGTATCATTACCGGCACCACCAGAAAGGGTATCTTCATCCTGACCACCGATCAGCAAATCATTGAAAATATTACCTGTTAGGATATCATTACCATCATCACCAAACAGAACATTAGTGTAATCT
>CABXZZ010000067.1 GCA_902516825.1 uncultured SAR116 cluster alpha proteobacterium | reverse complement strand
CTATGTCAAAAATTGCCGATAATATAGCTGTTATGTATGATGGAGAGATAGTTGAAACTGGCAATAAAAAACAAATTTTATCAACTCCCAAACATGATTATACCAAGAGTTTAATTTCCGCAATACCACGTGCTGATAAAAAAAAACATAGGTTTTTGACTGTTGATTATATAACTAACTCAAAACAAACTTATAAACGCATAAATGTGAAAAATCATTGGTTAGGCAAAACACCAAATGGTCTCAATTCGACGATGGCGATATCCATTCAATCACTCAATAAATGGTATAACATTGATAATGCTTTTTTACCGAGGCATAGAAAGAGATTGCATGTAGTAGATAATGTTTCTCTATCTATACGATTAGGCGAAAGTTTTGGAATAGTTGGTGAATCTGGTTCAGGGAAAAGTACTATCGCTCGATTACTATCAGGATTGATAAATCCTGATAGTGGGGAAATAAGCCTTATGGGACGAAAAGTTTGGGAAAATGGTCATAAACACAATTTAATTATTGAGCGACAAGAATTACAAATGATATTTCAAGACCCCTTTTCTTCATTAAATTCAAAAATGAGAATCTTTGATATAATAGCGGAACCAATACGTTTTTATAAAACAGCCTCGTCTGAAACTGAAATAAGACAGATAGTTTGCGATATTCTTGAACATGTTGGTATAAGCAAATCTGTAATTCAAAGATACCCACATGAATTTTCCGGTGGCCAACGGCAACGCATTTCAATCGCTCGGGCACTTGCTTGTCGTCCTAAAATTCTAATCTGTGATGAACCCACTTCTTCCTTAGATGTATCGGTGCAGGCGAATACTCTAAATTTACTTAAAGATCTTCAAGACGAATTAGGGCTTACCATGCTTTTTATTTCCCATGACCTTCCTGTGATACGTCAGATGTGTGATAGAGTTGCTGTAATGCGTCATGGACAAATTTGTGAAATTTCTGATACGGAGAGTCTATTTACTTCAGCTAATCATGAGTATTCAAAACATTTGATTAGTCTTATGCCTAAAATGAATTTGTAACAGTCTTAAGGTAATTCTACTAATTTGGTGGAAGAACTCCGAACTCTATTGTACCCATCTGTGCTGTTTGTCGAATTTTTAAAGAAAGCTCTTAGGCTACTCCACAAAATAATTTAGAAACACCAGTCTTTTAACCCTTCTATTTGTCGTTTGGGGATTGGCTGAATCAATCTGCAGAAAGCCAAAAGAATGAGCATTTTGCTAATGGAAAAAATTACTCTAAATATATTTTGCTAATGAATTTATTCGGTCTAAGCAAACAGCGGGTTACAGCCCGTTTTTGTCAGGCTCATAACCTGAAGGTCGTAGGTTCAAATCCTACTCCCGCAACCAAATTTATTAAAAAATGTGGTCTTTAAGTGCCATATATTTTTGTTCAGAGGTTACTTGAGCCTTTTGCAAAGCAGCTTTATTTTTTATTTAGGTCGGGGTCCATGTACTGTGAATCCGTGACCACAGACCCCACAGGGTTGATGGATTGGCAAACTCTACAGAAGGTGGTTTTGTTTAAACCACTAATTTAAGTAAAAAAACTGTTTTGTTTAAACGCACGTTCTAATCGTGAAATTTATTCTCCACTCGGAAGTCCGTACTCCCCCAGAATACTTCGAAAATCTTCAATTATGGACTGGTTCTTCATTTGCCCTATGTACATATCGAGCGATTTTTGCGTGAAGTTAGGGTTGACTTCAACTATTCTTTTTACAAACTCCTCTCCAGCGATATTATCGTTTTTTCGTTTAGCTATAACCGATAAGCTAACTAAAGCTCTTGCATGGGCATAAGGCGTGATTTTTTTCTGGTCACCTTTATCCACGATAGAGGTGGCAATTCTGACGGCCTCATCATATTTTTCTAACATTATTAGCGAAGTGATAAGTCGGTTAGCATACCATGGTGGGTAAAAAGGGGAGGTGCGCATCGCATCTATAAATAATTTACGTGCCTTTTCAGGTCTGCCAGAAAGTAAATAAATCGAACCTGCAACAGCCAAATTATCCCCAGTCGGAGAACCGATCTTTGACGCAACTTCGATTTTTTCTTGCGCTGCTTCATAATTTCTTTCCAGCAGATCAAACCAGGCACCTAGTACAAGCGAATTTGCGTCCCCCATCAATTCATGGGCTTTAAGGGCAGTGTCTCTGCCCTTTGAAATCATTTCGGATCGATCATCAAACATTCCCATTGCTACTTTTTGGAAATATAACCATCCTAAAGCATTTATCAACGGACCACTTCTTGAGCCAGCGTCGTATTCGTTAAGGAGTATTTGTTCGAATTTATTGTGCGCTTCTGGAGTAAATTTTAAAAGTTCACGCCGACCTTCATTTATCGCACGCATCTCGCTGACGCTGCTATATTGAGCAGTTTCATTTGTCGCAGTACCCGATTCTGTTGAAAATTTTATCTGAAGTGTCTCAAAAACTGATTTTGTAATGATGTCCTGAAAATCAAAGAGCTCACTCAAGTCTCCATTAAACTGGTCGACCCAAATATTATCACCCTTCATAGCATCAACAAGTTCAACATTTACCCGCAATTGGCCTTCTGAGCTCTGTATACCCCCAGTCAACAAAAATTGTACGCCTAGACCTTTTGAAATTTCCACTACATCGGTCGTTTGCGAATATATCTGGTCCGCCGAGCTATTTGAAATTACGAAGATCTCGGAAGACCTTGATAATGCGTTGGTAATATTCTGAGTTAAGCCAGAACCAATGTATTCTTTTCCTGTATCTCCTGATAGATTGTTAAAAGGCAAAACAGCGATTGAAGGCTTTGACGGTAATTCAAATGCAAACTCAGAATTCTTTTCTATATTTTTATCAATATATTGTTGTGAATACCAAAAAAGGCCGCCCCCCAATAACAACATCATGATTGCCACTATGATAATTGAATTTCTCGAAGAGATAGGTTTCGATATCTGCCGTTTATGGGAAGGATCAATTAAAACGTCATAAACTCGAAAATTATTCTCTTTTACTTTTTGGACACCCAAGTCATTGTAGTCGAAATTTGTCTTACCTTTCACAAAATCATAAACTGGTTTTGATATGCTAATACCATTGGGCTGAGCGATAGCCTCAAGTCGAGCAGCGATATTGACCCCATCTCCATAGAGATTGCCATCCTCCTTTATCACGTCGCCCATATTTACACCGACGCGGAATTCCATTTGTTGTTCCGGCTCAGAGGACTCGTTACGCTTTTTTAGATTTGCCTGAAATTCTCCTGCAAATTCCACCGCAACCACTGCACTAGAGAACTCAACGAGTATTGAATCACCTGCAGTATTAAAAATATTACCTTCATACTTTTTGAGCAATTTTCTTAAAATATCTCTACAAGCTCTAAGATTTTTTACAGTTTGAGATTCATTGGCTTCCATTGATTTACTATAGCCAACAACATCTGTGGCTAAAATTACTGCAATTTTTCTTTCAATGTTTTCGTTCGACATTATTTAAAACCTGGATACATACGGGAAAAACTGAATTATTTAACATTTAGAGTCATTTGGCAGGCAAACGATTTAAGTCAAAAGATAGCCGACTTGGTAAAGATATACTAGGGCCTACCAGTTGTTTTTAAAAAGTGATAAAAAAATAGCCAAGAACTAGGAGTGATTAAAATCTTGATATACTGGCACTTTGATACATTTTAGTAAATGATCGGTTTGGCAAGCAAGAGAGACGATTGAAAGAAATTCAGCGTACTGTTCCTCTGTGATACCTTTAGCCCAGGTCATGATTTGTGATAATCGTTGTTTAATTTTCTTAGCAGTATCTGGTTTATCTACCCAAATAGGAGATAAAACAGATAGGATATCGGCTGAATTGATAGAGAATACACTTTTTTGGCCAATTTTTGGAAATACATGATTTTCCAGATACGAAAGCCATTAAGCTGCGTATTTCTCATTTTTGTGATGACGCAATCAGAGCGTCTATCTGGATTTTTGAGTATCCTAACTCTTCAAGGATTTCGCGACTATGTTCACCAAGCTCAGGTAAGTCGTAACGAATTTCAGTTCGAAGCCCATCCAAAGTTAAAGGGAGGCCCGGGACCTTTGCTTTCCCTTTGCTATTGGGTAAAGTTATATCCAGAAAGTTCCCTGATTG
>CABXZZ010000066.1 GCA_902516825.1 uncultured SAR116 cluster alpha proteobacterium | reverse complement strand
TGAAGAAATGGAAAACCGAATTCGGCTCCATCAGCAAAGGAGAGGCGATGAATGGCGCACCATAAGTGAACCCTTGGCAATTGCAAATATATTAACGAGCTTAGATGGGCAAGGAGCCTGCCTTGTTGATTGCTTAACATTATGGCTATCAAATCTCATCTTTGCAGAAGAAGATATATCCAAAGCAACCTCTTCACTGATTGAGGCGATTGCCGCCCGCCGTGACCCCATTATACTGGTAACTAATGAAATTGGGGGCGGGGTTGTGCCTGAGAATGCGCTGGCAAGACGATTTCGTGATGAAGCAGGTCGTCTTAATCAAATCGTGGCTGAGGCCGTTGATGAAGTTTATACATGCATTTCCGGCATACCCCTAAAATTAAAGCCCTAATGACCTTAAGAGAACATAAAAATGGAAACAATCTCAAGCCTTGAAATGGTCACTGATTTCATCAGCGCACTGCCAGAGAAAAATAAACGGGTTGAAGCCAGTGCAAGAGCTTATCAAGATAGCTTAACAAAGCCGCCAGGCTCACTTGGCAGGTTAGAGGAATTAGCGGTTTTTCTGGCAAGCTGGCAGGGTAAAGAGAAACCCATTCTGGATAAGGCGCAGGCTATTATTTTTGCGGGCAATCATGGGATTTGCAAGAAAGGGGTAAATCCATTTCCGCAGGAAGTAACCCATCTTATGGTTGCTAATTTTGAAGCAGGTGGTGCTGCAATGAACCAGCTATGCGCCCTCAGTGGCGCTGATTTAAGTGTAAAGCCTTTATTATTAGACACCCCAACGCATGATTTCACGCAAGCAGAAGCGATGAGCATGGCAGAACTACTTGATGCGATGTCAATTGGCGCAAAGGCATTAGACACGGATGCAAATATTCTTCTTCTCGGTGAAATGGGAATTGGTAATTCAACAATTTCATCTGCCCTTGCCGCCAGTATTTTTGGTGGGAGCGTTTCTGATTGGGTGGGCGCTGGGACTGGTTCTGATGAAACCGGAATTGCACATAAAATTAATGTGATTAAAGCGGGGCTTGAAAAACATGGTGCGCGTTCTGACTTATCAGCGCTGCTTGCTTTTGGCGGCAGGGAGCAGGCCGCGATTTGTGGGGCCATACTAGCAGCAAGAGCGGCATCTATTCCTGTATTACTAGATGGTTTTATATGCACTGCTGCCGCAGCACCTTTATATGCGCTATCCCCTGAATTGTTGGATCATTGTCTTGTCGGGCATAAATCCGCAGAAACTGGCCATCAAAAGTTACTGAATGCCATGAATAAAACGCCCATACTTGATCTTGATATGCGGCTTGGTGAGGGCACTGGTGCTGCACTTGCACTGTGTATTTTGCGTGGTGCAGTGGCCTGTCATAACCAGATGGCAACTTTTTCGTCTGCAGGGATTAGTAATTCATGAATTGGATTGGCATACGCCTAGCAGAGCTGCAATTAGCCTTTATGTTGCTGACGCGCCTGCCTGCTGGCAAAATTTTATCGCATCTACCTGAATTAGCGGACGCCAGATGGGCGTTTCCAATAGTGGGTTATATTGTTGGGGGTATTATCGCGGCAAGTTACGTCATCCTATCCTTATTATTGCTACCTTCTTTTGCGGCAGCTATTCTTGCAATTACAGCAGGCCTGTTCTCTACAGGCGCCATTCACGAAGATGGTCTTGCTGATTGTGCCGATGGATTTGGCGGGGGTCAAAATAGGGAAAAAAAATTAGCGATTATGCGCGATAGTGCCATCGGCAGTTATGGCACGCTCTCATTAATTATTATTATGGGATTGCGCATTTTGCTATTATCCATGCTTCCTGCAAAGCTGGAGATTATAGCGCCCATAATCATTTGTGCTGTTATCAGCAGATATGCTATGGTTGGATATTTGTGCCTTTTGCCAGCAGCAAGGCAAGACGGGCTTGGAAACCAAGCTTCGGGTAATAACATCTCCGCTCTGCTTTTAGCAGGTCTCATTGCATTACCAGCATTTGTGATGGGCGCTTTTGGATTGATTTACATTATAATTGCAATAGTGTTCGTGGCCTTGATTTGGGGTGTGATTGCAAAATATCAGCTGGGCGGGCAAACGGGCGATGTTTGTGGTGCAGGTCAAATAATATGTGAGACAGCAGGCTGGTTAATAATAGCCACAATTTATGGCAGTTTATGAGGTCTCTTTATCCTCAAATCTGTCAATCCTGCTTCCCAGTTAAGGATAAAACCTTGCCAGATGATGCCGCATGCATGAATTTGCAAACAGCATTGAAAACTGCAGGGTTTGAGGCGCGCATTGTAAGCACACCCTTTCTTGGGGTGTGTTCAGCCCCAACTAGCTTAATCCTACAATCAGAAAAACGAGCTTCGTATATTTTTAAAGATTTAGACCTGAAACGAGATCAAGCAGATATTATTGCAACATGCAGGTTATATTTAGATTCTGATAATGGATGGATTGAAGATACAAGAGAATGTGGCAGGTTACGGCATTTATTGCACGCAAAAATTCCAGCTATCTAGCGCTTATTCTTCAAAGCAATAATAGATGAAATAACTATATTATTCGCAAAAAATGGACGGTGATCATTGCTATTTAAAGTTATTTCAAGGCTCTTTGCGCCCTTTGGAATCTCGCTAATATGAAACCAGTTTCCATAGAGGCGTCTGATTTTTTGCCCGTCTATATATAAATGTGCATGTCCCATTCCGTCTTTATGTTCGAGCCCTGATAAATCTGGGGCAAATATAAGATTACGTGTTTCAAGCTTCAAATTAAATCCAGAAACAGGGTCCCTCTCGAGCTTTGCTGTGATAGTTGGCACGGCTATGTTTTTGGCTATATGAATTGGTGTATCATGCATTTTTTCGTGATTGCTTGAGTGGGTGCGAAGATTAGTCAGCTCAGAATGTGATACAAGAGGGTTTGCTGGATATTCATGACCATCAAATGTAACGTTGTTTGCAGCAGCAATCATGAAACCTAATAAACCGCTAAATAATACACCTATGGCGCATAAGCCTAGAAATCGAAGGTCAATTTTTCTCATGAGTAATAGGCTTGCTCAACATTAATGAAGTCGCACTAGCGTTTTAAATGGTAGCACGCAGTGTCTCTTTTTGAAGAAAAAAGGCAGATAGCTCCCCAAGTATGGCCCAGGAAATAAGGCCGATACCAAGCGCACGGCTCGCAAAAAGCGCACCGATTTCAGTAGGCGCTGGGCCAGTGAAGATATCTGGTTCTGGTGCGCCAATAATATGCGGTGCTAAGATTAAAGCGGCACCGATTATAAAACGCGAACCCTTTTCAGCAAAGGCAATTATCCATAATCCGCCAGCTGTAAGAAGGGTTGTTGCAAACCACCAAATTTGACGCGGTTGAAGTTCTGCAGCTGCTACTCCTGGCACCTCTGGCGGAAATGAAATTGCAGGGGCAAGATGCACTACGAAAAATCCAGAGACACCCCATATGATGCCTTGATGAAATGTAATAGTTGCTTCCGATTTTTGCTGTCTTAGCGTCATGGCAGCAATTAGAATTAGGGCATAGCCAGTGTAAATAAACATGGTAAATATTAAAGAAAGCCCATCACGTATAGGCTGTATATAGTCTAAATCGGGGTGTGCGCTGTTGCTCGAACCATCAAAATGCGTCAGAAAGCCTGCTTCATATAATTCAGAGTGTAGAAGTAAAGGTTGTACAAAATACCATTGAAGAAACGCTGCGATTATTCCGCCAAGAGCGCCAGCAAATAAACTACTCACTACTATTCGTGAAAACATAATAACGCACCCTCGTTTTTTTAGCCGCTTGATTACTGGCAAGGAAATCCAGTTGCATGTCGCACATCGTGAGCAGCTTCATGCAGCATTTGGGATTGCGCGTGACCTGCAATGTAAATTATTGAAAGCCCAACAAAAGCAGCTTAGGCCATTGAGAGAAACTGAGATTTAGATTGGCTGACTGATTGAATAATGGTTGTCATATTAACCCCTTTTTTTATTTATCAAACGCGAACGCTACTAATCGACATATCCTCTTTAAGAGGAATTAGATACATAAATAAATGGTAGCCCAAGCAATTTTTTATTTTTTGTAAAATCTCTAGGACGTCAAATTCAAATGCTAAAGTTTCGAGCATTTATCCCCCTTATCGTTATTTTATCGATAAAGGAGGCGGTCATAAGCGGTAATAAGAATTAAATAATTGATTTTACGAATAAAAAATAATATTTGAGCAAGGAATAGGGCGAGGTTTTAAATTAGTTTAATAAGGTAATTTTGGTGCTATAGAGTTTGCGATACGGATATAGCGAGCCCGATAATACCGCCAAATAAACCGCCCCATACCACAAGCCAGCCAAGATGGGATTTTATAATATCCTGTATAATAGTTTTTACCTGTTCTGGCGTTAATTCTTGCAAGCGGTTATCTAAAATCGTTTCTATCTGCTCACTGAATTCATCAAGGTTTGATGCTGATAAATTACCATCAGGCGCTTCTATGATTTGCTGTGTAATTTCA
>CABXZZ010000065.1 GCA_902516825.1 uncultured SAR116 cluster alpha proteobacterium | reverse complement strand
AGAAGCGCAATCGCAATTCGGTCAAACCGTTATCGAAGGAAAAAGTGTAACAAAAATCTTCGGGGAAACAGTTACCGCTCTAGAGGGTGCTGATTTCGATATTCGGGCCGGCGAATTTATTTCGCTTGTGGGCCCAAGTGGATGCGGAAAATCAACCTTATTGCGCCTCGCAGCTGGTTTGATTGAAAAAACCTCTGGCGATTTAAAAGTTAACAGTCAAGATGTGACCAAGCCCCGAACAGACATTGGAATGATGTTTCAAAAAGCGGTTCTTTTGGATTGGAGGACAGCTATAGAAAATGTTTTACTTCCTTCTGAGATAAAAGGGCGCATAACTACAGAAGACCAACAAAAAGCGATGGCTTCTCTCGACCTTGTAGGATTGAAGGGATTCGAATTTCATTTTCCAAAACAGCTGTCTGGGGGAATGCAGCAACGCGTAGCTCTCGCGCGTTTAATTCAAACTGGTGCTGACATAATGCTGATGGATGAGCCTTTTGGCGCTCTTGACGAATTTACAAGGGAGCGCCTAAATGTAGAATTAATGCGGATAGTGGGTGAGTTAAAGGCAACGACGCTGTTTGTTACGCACAACATTCAAGAGGCAATCTTTCTTGCGGACAGAGTGATGGTTATGACACCACGACCTGGGAAAATAGCGAAAATAATTGAGGTTGGATTCGAGCGCCCAAGGGAAATATCTATTCAAACAAGTCGCGATTTTAATATAATTGTAGAGCAAGTGAGAGATACGTTGGGGAGCCACTGATTCGATGTCCTACTCAACAACTGACCAGACAAAGCATATTAGCATATTCAAAACGCTACCTTTCCACTTGCTAATTTTTGCAGCATTAATTTTTATTTGGGAAATGACAAACCTGTATGGATTTGAAGATCAAATTCAAGCAGATATGATAGCCCCAAGACCGACTAACATAGTTTTAGCCATGCTTGACATTTTTATTATTGATAAAACAGTATGGAAACATCTAATCTCCACATTCCAAAAAGCGCTATTAGGAGCAAGTATCGGCACGGCTATTGGCATGGGCTTAGCGATTGCAGCAACATTAAGCGTAACATTCAGAAAATATATCAAGCCATGGATAATACTAATGGAGGCAACACCGCGAATAGCTGTGGGTCCGATTTTCGTTGCATTATTAGGCTTTGGATTATGGGCAGCCGTTGCTCTGGCTGCTTTAGTGGCTTTCTTCGGTCCATTTGTAAATACATTTCAGGGATTGATGGAAATAGATGAAGAAGCAGAAGAGTTGTTTCGTTCAATTGGCGCATCAAAATTCCAAACGTTTTGGAAACTGAGGTTTGCATCCGCTATGGAATTAATCTCAGCAGGCTGGAAGTTAGCAACCGCATCAGCTTTTGGCGGAGCTTTAGTTGCTGAATTTATTCAGGCTAGCGAGGGTATGGGAGTTTTGATTTCACAATATGTTATCATGATAACTATGGATTATGCGTTTGCAGGGTTATTATCAGTTACAATTTTTGGATTTATTCTCTTTAAGATTATGGATTATTTTGATTACCGACTGATTTTTTGGAAAAATGACCTTCTTCTTCTAAGGGAGAGTGAGAAAAGGCGCAAAAAAGCGGGGATCGTATCATGAAACTAACTAGCTTTTTAATTTCGTTTTTAAAATATTCTCTAAGTTTTATTTTCGTTCTAGGTTTATGGGAAGTATATGCAAGATATGGCGGACTAAATGAATTATTTCTGCCTCGCCCGTCAAAAATTGGGGCGAAATTATATAGTCTCTTCGTAAAAGTTGAGGTAATAGAGCAAGGTACGATTTATTGGCATTTTTTCGCGACGCTCGCGCAAATGTCGATTGGATTTTGCTACGGCATAACTATTGGCACCAGCCTAGCAGTAATGGCTGCTTTTAACGAAACATTTAGGCGTTACATAGCTCCTTACGCAGTTGTTTTTAACGTGACACCTGGAATTGCCGTTCTTCCGTTGATTATCGCTTGGTTTGGTTTTGGGTGGGAATCAAAGATAGCACTAGCAACCCTTGTGTGTTTCTTCCCTCCATTTATAAACACACTTACTGGACTGCTAAAAAAGAATGACGAAGCAATTGAGTTGTTTCAAACAATAGGTGCAACTCAATCACAATATTTCTGGAAGCAACAGCTTCCAAATGCACTACCTGAGATTTTCGCTGGCCTAAAACTAGCGATAACCACTGCGTTGCTGGGAACAATCGTGGCACAATTTGGTTCAGCAACTGAGGGTGTTGGAATTCTAATGCAGCGATTTGCATTTCGGCTTGATATGGCCGGCTCATTCGCTTCATTAGTAACGATGGCTATCATGGGTTTACTAGTTTTTACTGTTGCAGAAGTAATGGATAGACGAATAGTTTTTTGGCGTGATGCCAAAGGTCTTGAGCGTATGTCCAGAAAAAAACAGCAAAAACTTTGGACCAATGGGTAGACATAAAACTGGGGAAGCCTTATATCAAGGCTTTAGAATTTGAGCGTAAAGGGAGAGAAATATGCTTAAAAAAATCTTGGCAACTGCATTAGCCGTTGCTGTAATCTCGCCTATGTCAGCTTTGGCTGGTGGGCATTTAGATAAAATTACAATCATTCAACCTTCTTATCCATCAATGATTTTCTGGCCTTCACATATCAGTGCACAGCTAGGATTTTATGAGGAGCAAGGTGTAGATCCTACGTATCTTGACGGTGACACTACAGTTCCCTATCAAGCTTTCTTGTTAAACGGGCAAGCTGATTTTGCAATGCTTGATGGCCCTCAGGTCTTTCAGGGTGCAGCTGCGGAAATGGGTTTAAAAACAGCTTATTCAGTACATAGCTCAGCACCAGAGGGTGTTTATGTGAACGATGACAGCCCACTTCAAAGCGTAACTGAGCTAAAAGGTAAAACGGTTGGTCTTGCATCAGACCGTGACCTCGCTTCTTTGAAAGTTGCATTGGCTCACGCTGATTCAAATATTGACGGTATAAGCACAGTTGTGGTTGGTGATGCAGGTCCTACATTAGCAAACGTGTTCCTAAAAGGCACCGCTGCTGCATTCGCAGGATCAATTTCTGACTTGGCTGCTCTTGCTACCAAAGGAGTTATTGTAAGAGATATTACACCTCCATCAGCTAAAGTCGCTCCTGCAAACACATATGCTGTTAACGGCGCAACAATGATGGATAATTATGACAAGTATTGTCGTTTCCTGAGAGCCTATTCAATGGGTGTTCATGTTGGTCATTACAACCTAGATATCATTGCAGCTATGTCCAAAGCTTCTGATGGTGCACCACATCAGTGGGAAGTTGAATCTGTAGGTAACTCATACCTTACAGCAGTTGCAAAACTTCAATTACCACCAGAAGGTGATACATCATATGGTCTAGTAGCAGAATCAGCTTGGCTTACAGTTAATAATGACATGAAAATGATCGGTGCTGTTGAGGATGATTATGACACAAATGATTATCTTACACATGTATTCGAAGGATGTGCAAACAACTTTGACCGTGCAGCAGTTGAAGCAGCTGCTGATGCATGGATGGCTAAAAACGGCTAATTTGCATCAGAGAAAAAATTTGGGCGCTTGAGATTACTCAAGCGCCCTTTTTTATGAATAATATTACTTCCAATTCAAACTCTTTAAATAACTGGATTTGTGAGTGAACCCAATCCAGTCACGTTAATCGTAACAACATCTCCGGATTTCAAAAATTTTGGCGGACTAAAACCTATCCCCACACCTACAGGTGTTCCTGTTGCAATTATATCACCAGCGAGTAGAGTACTGGTTAACGTTAATGTTTCAATTAAAGTTGGTATATCAAATATAAGGTCACGAACCTCTGCTTGCTGTCGAACTTCGTTATTCACAAGCGTTTGAATTTGCATAGATGGTAAATTATCTATTTCATCCTTGGTCACAATATATGGACCCATTGGTCCAAACGTATCCAAACCTTTTCCAATCGTCCATTGGTTATGTTTTTTCTGAAGCTCACGAGAAGTAACATCATTGATAATTACGTATCCAAATACATAATCATGCCAATCAGCTTTGGCAACTCGCCGTGCTGTTTTGCTAATTATAACACCAAGCTCTCCCTCATAATCAACCGAACCTGTTGGGTCTATAGAGGCATCTATTGCATCATTCGGTCCAATAAGCGAAGTCATCGCTTTGGTAAAAATTATTGGCTCAGACGGAATTGTTTCTTTCTGAGTGGCATCAAAGCCTGAATCAAAAAACTCTTTGGCATGAGCATAATAATTTTTGCCGACGCACACCATGTCTCTTATTAAACGAGGTATCGGAGCTAGTATCTGAACCTTACCTACATCAATCCGCTTAGCCGTATTGACAAGGGCTTCCCAAGATGCCAAATCGCCGTTGCGTATAATAGACAGGACAGCCATATCGGCTCCGTCCCCATCAACACAACATACAAACTCATCGCCTATAATTATGCCAGCTTTTATTTTACCATTATCATTTACTGTAGCGAGTTTCATAACTCTCCTTCCCTCTCATTATTCACTATAAATACTCTAGCCAATTATCGATAAATGTGAACATAATAATACTGACTATTTGAGTATTTAAAAAATTGCTAGAATAACAAAAATGGAGTTATCATGGGCGTGGGAATTATCGGACTTGGTGCAATGGGCGGAGCATATGCTCGTAACTTATTAGCAGGGGGTATTTCGGTATCTGGTTTTGACCCAGACATAACTACACAGGAAATGT
>CABXZZ010000064.1 GCA_902516825.1 uncultured SAR116 cluster alpha proteobacterium | reverse complement strand
TAGAAACTTTGCGTTTGGTTTTGATTTAATTGAAAAGATTATATGTTTAGGCTATGTTGCATAACGTTACGTGATATAGACTGTGTTAGGGTGTAATATGAAACGTTGGCGACATTTGCTGGTTGCTTTGTTGGTTGTTCCAGTATTAACGATTTATATTATAGCGGCAATGGTGTTGTCGCAGTTTATAACTGGTTTTTCCGGTTTTATTGATTTGGTTTATTATGTTTTAGCTGGATTAGTCTGGATTCCAGGCGCAGCTTTGGTCATAAGATGGCTTGCTGATAATGAGGCGCATTAATTAATATAAAATCAGGAATGATGTAACGAGTTAATATTTTACACATTCCTTTATCTGGTTTCTGCAAAACGCAGTTTAAAAAGATGGTCAATGGGGTTGTTTAACATTAGTTCGAGATAGGGTATGTTCGGTAAGACAGACAAAAGGTCATTGAAAAATATCTCAGATGTTGCGTATCAATTATTTAGCCAGAATGGTTTAGAGAATTGGAGCTTTAGTTTTGACCATGCTAAATCGCGGGCAGGGATGTGCAATTATTCTAAAAAAGTAATTTCAATTTCCAGTCGCTACGCCAGAACAGCCAGCCAATCACAAATTGAAAATACGCTATTACATGAGATTGCGCATGCTATTGTTGGTCACTCTCACGGTCATGACGCCATATGGAAGTCCAAAGCCTTGGAGATTGGCTGTGACGGAAAGCGATGTCATAGCCTTGTTTTTTCCACACCCAAATGGAAAATGCACTGTCCAAAGGGCTGTTTTTCAACCTCTCGTTATCGAAGAAAAAAATATTTAATTTGCGGTATCTGCCATAGTCCTGTTCTTTATTCGAGTAACGATGTTTGAGATTAATGAGCAAAAAAAACAGAAAATAGAGAGTTGTTTAGCTCAGCTATCAATGCTGGACAGGCAAATATTATCTGTTCCTTATTTTACCAGTATCGAAATATCCAGCCTCATTAAATATTGTAGCCAAATCACCTTCAGAGAAGCAAACTCAATAACCGAGACAGGGGTTGCCCAAGAATTTTCTGTCTGTTTTCCAGCGCCAAAAACAGGGGCAATGAGAAAATGCGTAAACCATTTTAATGTGATGTTTTCTATGTCGAGCATACAGCATTATTTCAGTGCGCCTATCAGTTTCAACGATATTGCTGCACAACATTATAAAAAAGGCTCTAATGGAATAGGGATTCATAGAGACGGGCTTCGCTACCGTGACCTGGTTTTAATAATTTGTCTTTCAGGACGCTCAGAATTATTTACCGCAGATACTCGTTCTGGAGTGCGCACCCAACTTATTGATGACACTCCTGGCAGTCTGGTAATGATGAGCGGACCTGGCTTTAAAAATTTAATTGACCCCAAAAGCCGTCCGTTGCATGGCGTTAGAAACATAATAGAAGGACGACTTTCGCTGGGTCTCAGGTGTGATAGCAAGAAATCAAGTTTTGACTAGATTTCACCACGATTACCGCGAGGGTCAACCCACGCAATCATATTATCATTCCGCTTGTATACAAGGTTCAGACCAAAGTGGCTTGCATTCCTGAACATCAAGCAAGGTTCATCTGATAATTCGAGCTGCATAACAGCTTGTTCCACCGTTAATAGCCCCACCTCGTATGATAATTGCGCGATTACGGGTTGAGCATAACTGTCTTTATAGGATGTATCAATATCAGTATTGCTACTTGGCGTTTCTGTTAGAAGATTAGGCGCCGCGTTTGATGCGGCACTCTCATATATAGACAAATACGCTGTGATTGTTTGTTCTGCTACTTCCTGATCGGTTAAATTATTTCTGTGGCTTTTTAATCTTCGTTTGTGCCTTCTAAGGCGCTTTTCTGCATGAGAGAGAGCCGCATCAAGAGCGATATGCGCATCTCGCGAGTCGTGACCAGTAGCTTCAAGATCTATTCGTTTCGTTAAATTAACTTTTGTTTTTACGGTAAATCCTGCAAGTGTTTTCTCGAGGGTGACAGCAGCAGCAATAGCATCTGCAAAATATTTATTTACAACATCCTGCAACCCAGCTTCTGCATGTCGCTGAAAAGCAGCGCCCGTTTTGATATTTTTTCCACTTATCTTAATATCCATATGAATGTCCTCTCTTGGCAAATTATTGTGTTAACGAATAAATTACCTACTAATTCTTCTGACTTTTTTTTGGCAATTTGTGGCGGCAATTTCTCCTTCCCTATTTAGAAAGTGTATTAAAATTAGTGTTACTTATTTAGAAACTGACTGCAATAGTCATAAAAGATTAGTTTTAAGATTTAGTTTCTGCTTAATAGGTGATTAGCTGTGGCGGTTTTTTGTAGAATAGAAGCAAAAACTGTCTCATCCACGTTTCCGCCTGACAATAGCACAACCACATCGCTACCAAGCGGCTCAAACCCTTTACTGAGCGCTGATGCAAATGCAACTGCGCCACCTGGCTCCACCACAAGTTTAAAATAGTGGAAGGCGGCTCTCATGGCATCGCAAACCTCTTCATCACTAACAGCAAATCCGCCAGTCACTAATCGTTTGGCGATTTCAAATGGCAACTCCCCTGGTGCAGGGGTTACAATAGCATCACATATTGAGTGATTGCCAGCGGGGTTAGATAGAATTTTTTGTGCCGCAAGGGAGCGCTTCATATCATCAAACCCAATTGGCTCTGCTGCAAAAATTTTGCAATTTGGAAATTTATCTGTAACGACAATCGCTGTCCCAGCAATTAAACCACCACCACCGCAACATACGATAAGCTGTGATGGATTAATGCTATTCTCTTCACATTGCTGCGTAATCTCAATGCCGACTGTTCCTTGACCAGCTATTACTCTTTCATCGTTATAGGGGGGTATTAAATGGGCATTTATCTGCGTTTGAAGCCTTTCTCCAATCTCTTCACGGTTTTCGTTTTCTCTGTCATAAAGATGAATGTTAGCGCCAAAGTAAGCAGTTGCTTGCCGCTTTGTTATCGGAGCATCAGAGGGCATGATTACGGTTGCATCACGTTCAGAAAGAAAGGCATTGAGGGCAATTGCTTGTGCATGATTTCCAGATGAATATGCAAGTATAGGGGCTCCGTCATCCGCAAGCGTTGAAATGGCATAACAGGCTCCTCTGAATTTGAAAGATCCTGTTCTTTGCAGCATTTCGCACTTGACCCAAAGGCGGAAACCAAGAGATTGATTTAGTCTATCAGAAGTTATCAAAGGCGTTCTGATAACATCATTTTTGATGTTCTGATAAGCGGTATTAATTTGGTTAATTGTAATCATAATGCCGATATATCCTGAGGGCGATGTGAAAAACGTTTGTGACCTTGTTTTATCATGCATTTTGTAATATTTTCGTCAAATATTATAGAGCTGCCTATCCATTTAAAAAAGGAAATTATTATGGCTGGTATTATTCCTGAACTTCCATTCCAGGGCGTGAATACAGCGCTGATAACGCCGTTTAAAGATGGACAGATAGATAAAGCAGCCCTTGTTAAGATTGTGAATTGGCAGATTGAACAAGGCGTGCATGGTCTGGTTCCTGTCGGCACGACAGGAGAATCTCCAACACTTTCCCATGAAGAGCATGATGAAGTAATTGAAAGTACAGTTGCAGAGGCGGCAGGACGTGTGCCAGTAATTGCAGGCGCAGGCTCGAATAATACGTTGGAGGCTGTGCGTCTTGCAAAGCATGCAGAGAAGGTTGGCGCAGACGCAGTGCTAATCGTATCTCCTTATTATAACAAACCAAACCAATTAGGTCTAAAGGCACATTTTACCGCGATTGCGAATGAGCTGTCATCCATACCGCTTATTATTTATGATATTCCAGGCAGGTCAATCGTAAGGGTAGAAGATACCCTTTTGGCTGAGTTAGCAGAGCATAAGAATATTGTTGGTATTAAAGATGCAACAGGGGATGCTGGCAGACCAGCCAGACTTTGTAATTTGATTGGGGAAGAATTCTGTCAGTTATCTGGCGATGATGCAACGGCATTTCCCTACCTCGCATCTGGTGGTCATGGAATGATTTCGGTTGTCAGTAATATTGCGCCAAAATTATATGCAGATATGTATAATGCTTTTTCCTCAGGTGAGCTAAAACTTGCGATGGCCCTAAACAAAAAATTAATGCCGCTTCATGATGGCCTGTTTTGCGAAGCAAGCCCAGGGCCTGTTAAGTACGCAGCCGAGCGTTTGGGGCTATGCAGCTCTGAGGTGCGGTTGCCGCTAGTTTCTATTTCGGCAGATGCCAAGCGTGCGGTAGATAGCGCTTTGGCTTTTGCTGGGTTAGTGTAACTCTTTAATCTAGGTGAAGAACGTGTCAAGTATAACAGGCCGCGTTGCTGAAAATCGACGCGCGCGCCATGATTACCAAATTGAAGAGACAGTTGAGGCAGGCCTTATACTGACAGGAAGCGAGGTTAAATCCTTGCGGTCTGGTAGGGCCTCTATTGCAGAATCCTACGCTAGTGAAGAAAATGGAAATCTTGTACTAATCAATGCCAATATACCTATTTATTCTGCAGCAAGAGAAAACCACGAGCCAAAGCGTATGCGCACGCTTTTGATAAAGGCAAAAGAAAGAGATAAATACCTTAATATGATACGTCGAGATGGATATACGCTGGTTCCTATGTCTCTTTACTTTAATCAAAAGGGGATTGCTAAGCTCTCTATTGGTCTTGCTAAAGGTCGAAAAAAACATGATAAGAGAGAAGCCAGTAAACAGCGTGATTGGGAGCGTCAAAAACGCAGGCTACTCAAAGAGCACTAATTACTTAATCAGATG
>CABXZZ010000063.1 GCA_902516825.1 uncultured SAR116 cluster alpha proteobacterium | reverse complement strand
TTTTGCAAGGTTCTCAGTCTCAGCTTGATTATCTGCCTGAAAAACAAACAGACTTTGTCTTCACTCTTATTGGGGAGGAATTCGGATTTATAGGAAACAGCACAATTATTTTTGTTTATTTCCTTATAATTATCTCAATAACAGGAATTGGCCTTAGAGCAAAGAATAGATTTAGCAGTCTTGTTGCTAGCGGATTAGCGATGGTCATTTTTTTATATGTATTTGTAAATATTGCGATGGTAACCGGTGTAATGCCTGTTGTGGGTGCCCCTCTACCATTGCTTTCATATGGAGGGACAGCATTGGTCACAGTATTCATAATTCTAGGGATATCTATGAACTTGTCGCAAAACAGCCAGAAAGAGGACCTTGAAATAAGTTAGATTGTTCATATTTCTTATGATTGAAACACAAAGAAATTACAGAAAGTGGTGATTTAAATGCTCAGTTCTTTTTTTCCAAAACCCGCACTCTTTTTCATAAGCGCGATTATTTGGACGGCTTTATTAGTAGTTTTTTGGTATGGGTATGGAACACAGCTTGGTCAAATATTTGGTTTTGACATTATTGAAGATAGAGAAGCAGTTATTGGGCTTGGGTTTTTTGTAACTCCAGAATTTCAATGGTTTTACATATTTTATTTCATGGCAAATGCGTTGTTCGCAGGTTTTTGGTTCATATGGTCACCACATAGCTGGCAACTTTGGTCAATTATTGGATCCCAGCTAATTTTGTTCTCAACTTATTTTTCCGTTCAGGTATCTGTTGCATTAAACTATTGGCGGAGGCCATTTTTTGATAATATTATAGCGGCCCTAGATCCAGAAAAGAACGTCCCAGCATCGGAACTTATGGCATTATTAGTCATATTTGCGCAAATAGCGTTGTTATGGATGGTGATATATGTCGCAACTCGTTTCTTCGTAAGCCACTATATATTTCGCTGGCGCACTGCCATGAATAATTATTATTTTAGTCAATGGAGTCGCGTGAGACATATCGAGGGAGCTGCCCAAAGAATACAAGAAGACACCATGCGATTTGCTGGTATCATGGAGAGCCTTGGTGTTTCCATAGTTGATTCTATCATGACGTTGTTCGCTTTCCTTCCCTTGTTGCTGAGCTTATCATCCTATGTTTCTGAATTGCCGATCGTTGGCGCTATTCCTTATCCATTGATGTTTGCCGCTATCTTTTGGTCGTTATTTGGAACTATTTTATTGGCAGCTGTTGGCATAAAGTTACCCGGGCTGGAATTTCGAAATCAGCGCGTTGAAGCAGCTTTTAGAAAAGAGCTTGTATATGGGGAGGATGACGAAACAAGAGCCTCTCCCCCAACTGTCAAAGAGTTATTTTCAAACGTGAGGCGTAATTATTTTAGGCTTTATTTTCACTATATGTATTTCAACGTCTTCCGTGGCTTATATATTCAAGCAGATAATATTTTTGCCTATTTCATATTAATACCCTCTATAGCGTTAGGAGCTTTCACCTATGGGGTGATGCAGCAGATACTGACAGCTTTTACGCAAGTATCTAGCTCATTTCAGTATTTGGTTAACAGCTGGACAACAATTATCGAGTTGCTATCTATTTTTAAACGACTGCAAGCGTTTGAGAGGGCCATGTTAGGTCAATCACTACCAAATATTGATCAAGAATTTATTCAGACGGGTGGACTAGAAAAGTAGCTGAAAAAATTCAGAAAAAAATAATTCTTGTCGTTATTTTTAGCTCGAGCTAGAAAACCAATTATAGGATATCAGAGTTATCGGTCTATTTGCGTTTATTCTGAACTTTTTTAGCGCCTGATGGAATTATAGTCTGCTTGCTCCTTGAAAGACTTAACCCAGTATCTGGTACGTCTTGTGTGATAGTTGAACCAGCACCAATAATAGCGTTATCGCCGATATTTACGGGTGCTATGAGAGCTGTATTTGAGCCGATAAATGCGCCTTTGCCTATTTTGGTTTCATATTTACGATATCCGTCGTAATTACATGTAATAGTGCCAGCTCCAATATTTGAATTACTCCCAATTTCTGAATCACCAATATAGCTGAGATGATTGACCTTAGCTCCAATGCCAAGCGTTGATTTTTTAACTTCAACAAAATTTCCAATTTTTACATTTTGGCTCGTGACAGTATCTGGCCTTATTCGCGCAAATGGCCCGATTATATTGCCCTCCCCAATGTTGCATCTCTCAAGATGACAGAATGACTTAATATGGCAATTATTGGCTATTGAAACACCGCCTGCTATTACAACGTTAGGCTCGATAACGATATCTTGCCCAAAAATTGTATCCTTCTGTAAAAATACTGTTTCGGGCGCAATCATGGTAACACCCGAAAGCATCGCTTTTCTGCGTAAATTATTCTGTGCAATGGCCTCTGCATAAGCTAATTGTTCGAGATTGTTAATGCCAATTACATGTTCTTTATCTGTTATAATATAATCTACTCTCAAATTATCTTTGGAGCCAACAGAGACTGTATCAGTGAGAAAAAATTCTTTTTTAGAATTCGAGGGGGTTATTTTCCGGATAGTCTCTTCGATTATATTACCGTTAAATGCCATGATGCCGGCATTCACATTTTTTATCATTTTTTCGGATGTTTTGGCTTCGCTATCTTCAACGATAGCTCTAAGGCTTCCTGTGCTGGAGGTTATAAGTCTGCCATATCCATTTGGATTTTCAGCGATAAATCCTAGCACACAGATATCAGAGCCAGATTTAATTTTATCCAGTAATTTACGCATTATATCCTTATTTATGAACGGTGTATCAGCATATAAAACAAGGATTGGTTGAGCAATATTCTTAATATGAGGAAGGGCAGCCATTACCGCGTCTGCGGTCCCTTTCTGGTTTTTCTGTATCGCTAAGCGGTGGCCAGACAGAAACGAAGATAGATCTGGCGTATCGTAACTAATGACGGGAATGATATGCTCAGCGCCCGCACTTTTGGCAGAATCTATGACCCAAGAAATCATCTCAAACCCAGCAATTTTATGAAGAGGCTTAGAAAGGGATGACTTCATCCGGCTACCTTTACCGGCAGCAAGTATTATTGCAGTGAAACTCATATCCTAGTTATACCGAATTATTGGTTCAGCATCAAAGGAATATCACTGTGTTTAATTGACGTTATATGTGATATTAAGGTTCTGTGATCTAGGCACACTTGATAGGATGGAATTACATGTGTGGTATTGTTGGATATGTTGGAAATGAAGCATGTCAAGAAATAATTCTAGGCTCTTTAGAACGCTTAGAATATCGCGGCTATGATAGTTCAGGCATAGCCACAATTGATTATGACCAATTGCAATTGTGTCGTGCGGTTGGGAAGCTTTCAGAATTAAAAGTAAAAATTAAAGAAAAACCTGTTTCAGGCAGTATAGGTATCGGACACATCAGGTGGGCAACACATGGCGGGGTTACAGAGAAAAATGCTCACCCTCACCTTGCGAACAGCGAAGTTGCAATTGTTCATAACGGCATAATTGAAAATTATGCCGAACTTAAAAAGGAACTCGAGGAAAAAGGTTTTCTATTTCTTAGCGATACTGATTCAGAGGTGCTTGCACACTTGTTTGTGCATGCTTTTGGGGAGGGTTTAGAACCTGTTGGAGCATTGCGCTCGGTTCTATCAAAAATTGAGGGGGCCTTTGCATTTGTAGCAATAAGCAAATTAAATCCTAAAACTTTGATGGTTGCTCGAAACGCATCACCACTGGCGATAGGGTTTGCAGATGAAATGGCAGTCGTAGCTTCAGACGCGACTGCCATGGCACATTTAACACGCCAAGTAACCTACCTTAAAGATAATGATTATGCCGTTATAACTGCCCGGAACTGTTATATATTTAATGGTGATAACGAGCCAGAGAATAGAGAAATTGTGCACGTAAAAGCAAGCCCGATTTTGCTAGATAAAGCAGGTTTTAGGCATTATATGGAAAAAGAAATCCATGAACAGCCAGATGCTATTAGTCATACTATTTCAGCAATGACAGATGCTGATGGAAGCTTGACAGCTGGACTTGATGCCCCCTCCCTTTCAGAGATAAAGCGAATTGTTTTGCTAGCAGCAGGTACCAGTTTTTATGCAGCTCAAATCGGTCGCTACTGGATTGAGAAACTTTCAGGCATTCCTGTAGTGTGTGAGATAGCATCAGAATATCATTACCGTGACCCCTCTGCTACTGGGCAAACAACTGCCATTGCCATAAGCCAGTCTGGTGAAAGCATAGATACCCTTATGGCGATGCGTCATGCAAAAACCTTGGGTCTTGATACTTATGGAATTATAAATGTGGCGGATAGTACAATTGCCCGTGAAGCAGATAAAATCTTGCCAACAAGAGCAGGGCCAGAAATTGGTGTAGCCAGTACCAAGGCGTTTACCGCACAATTGGTAGTCTTAATATGTCTAGCAATCGCACTTGGCAAACAAAATGGTCAATTAAATGCATCAAGGGTGAATTACCTATTTCAGAAGTTGCTTATGATACCAGGTGCTGTTGGCAAATCAATGAAACTATTTGATCCTATTCGCCCAATTGCACATCAATTAAAAAATGCCCGCTCATGCTTGTTTTTAGGGCGTGATATGCTATTTCCACTGGCATGTGAAGGTGCTCTAAAACTAAAAGAGCTCAGTTATATTCATGCAGAAGGGTTTGCTTCAGGTGAAATGAAGCACGGTCCTATTGCGCTGCTTGAGGATGGTCTTCCGGTTGTTAGCTTTGTGTCCGAAGATGAGAAGGCGCTTAAAGCGATAAGCAATCTCAGAGAAGCTGAGGCAAGAGGAGGCTATATTGTCGTCATCGGGACACAAGTTGCAGTTGATTTAATTGATTTTGCTGCAGAAAAGATAGTTATTCCGGATTGTGAGCCAATTTTT
>CABXZZ010000062.1 GCA_902516825.1 uncultured SAR116 cluster alpha proteobacterium | reverse complement strand
CGTCGTCCTGTCCGCCTGTTCCCGCTTCTTCGCCATTTGCTTCAAGATAAAAAGCACCATCAAAAATAATAAATTCGTCTATCTGATGGGAACTACTTTCTAAATCTACGTAAGTTTTTCCACTAATGTCATCATAAGAAACATGAAGGCTTTCTGATGGATTATCGATATTCACACCAAAACCACCCAAAAGAGATATTAGTTGATCACTATACGAACTAAAATAAATGCCCTCCGCATCTTCTGCTATAAAAATACCTGAAAAAAGTTCAGAATTTTCATTCGCCAATAAAAACCAAATATCTGGCGTTCCAACATTACTCAGGTCGTCAACCACCATAACCCAGGGGTTGAAAACTCCATCAATTTTTAATAACTCATCATTCCTATGGAAACCCTCTTCTACGGAAACAATAGTAAAGGCACTTTCTGATGATACTATGTGCTCAAAAGATAAAAAATCTAACCAATTTGATTTAGTTATCGCATGATCTTGAACGTTAATTCCATCTGAATGCTCATAGTCTGTGATCCTCAAGGTACCCTCGTAATTTCCATGTATAGAGTAGTCACTTGTCCAAACTTCTAATAAGTCCGAACCACCTCCAAAAGTAACGACATCGTTTCCTCCATAACCGTCAAAACTGTCATAAACGTCTGTCCCAACAAAAATATCGTCGTAATGAGACCCTTCGATCTGGCCATTAAAATTTTTGATAGTAGTCGAATAGCCCTCGATTGTAGTAGCTCTCAAGCTGCCTTCATTATCAAAGTTGATACGTAATCCGTCGAGTGTTCCAACTGAATTTTCATAAGTCCAACCCTCAAAATCTACAGAATCTCCTGAAAAATTATTGACAAAATCAATACCTGGAGTCCATAAAATACTGGATTTTCCATTGAAATAATATTGCAGCACGTCATTGCCCTGTGAACCCTCTATGGTCATATGAGATACATCTTCTTCGGTAATGTCGTAATAATCCAACAAGTCCTGAAAATATAGAGTAGTTCCATCTGGAAGAAGAACTGACCGTGCTTCAAGTTCGCCAAATGGTGTTTCAACGGGAGTATTCTCTGCGTTTGATAAGACTGTAAAAGTGCCCTCAAGTATTTCCAAATCATAGAATGAAATACCAAGTTCTACCCTACCATTTTCTTGTGAATAGTGTGTTACAAAATCAGACCAGTCTAATTTATTTTCTATAACATCCACTGTAAAATTCGCAGTATTAGTACTGCCATCAGTGCTGCTAGCTAGTACTGATATCATGTGACTAGTTGCACTCTCATAATCTAATTGACCCGCTAAGGTAACAACACCGCTTGTATCATCAATCGCAAACAGACCACCTGCATCATCGGAGAGAGCATAGGATACACTGTCAGCTGCATCTAAATCTTCTGCATAGGCTGTAATGCCTGCTAACGAACCAATGGAGGCATCCTCGGATAGCTCGTTCGATGTAGTATTGCTGTCTAATGGCAAAGTAACATAACTATTTATAACATCTTGAATATCGATTATCTCAGTTTCAAAGCTTTGAGTACTGATACTCGTCTTATTGGCTATTACTGCTTTTACTGTCAGAGCTCTTGCTCCAAACCCTAATTCTGTTTTTGAAAGAGCAATTTGAGCCTTGTCTATTGAGGCAAAGCTATTTCCATCACCAGCTATAAATATCTGATATGATGATGTATTTCCTATTTTCTGAGCAGTAAATGTATTCGATTCAATAGTAACTTCTGAACCTTCTACAATAGCGGAACCTGATAATACTACACCCACGGTGTCAGAACTATTTACGCTAGAAAAGGCTGAAATTGATATATTAAATTCTACATTTTCACCGGTATCAGTCCGACCGTCGTTAATTAAAGCATCTTCAAGGATTTCTGTTGATGTGCTAGTTTCATAAATTTGAACCAAATCTGCATCTGTATTAAATTCAAAACCAACGTTTGACGCTTGTGTCATACCGTTAGCCACATCATATTCGCCAATGCTAACTGAAGTGGCCTCAATTAATAAATCAGATGTTCCAACGAAGTTTCCAGATTTTCTAAAAACCGCAACATCAGCACCTAATGAAAGCTGTTCTCTTGTTAGAGTTAACTTCGAAGCAAAACCAATGAAGTCAGATGAGCCCGCTAACTTTACCTCAAGAAAGTTATTTGCAGGTATTTTAACCTCTAATAGTTCTTCATATCCTGGGTCTCGAAGAGTTATTATGTCTGATATATTGAATTGATTACCATTTACTATCAAATCAGACGTGAAAGTAACACTTACATCATTACTTAACTCAGATACGGGCGCAATCGTTACCAATTGGTCTGTTATCTCAGAAGCATTTACAAATTTACCCATACCTGATGTAGAAACCAGTTTATAATTTAGATTAATATCTCCATTAAAGTCATCTGGGATAAAAATATATGCTGTATCAAGATTTTCTACCCGGACATAAGGATAGGTATAAGTGTCATTCACTAAATATACTAATTCAGAAGCAATAACATTTCCAACAACATCAGTGTCATAAAGAATAAAACCTGTTTGCTCAATGCCATCAAGCTTTACAAAAAAGTTTTCATTTATCGCTGCGTTTGTTGTTTCTAGATAGTCAGTCTGCTCTGCCAGCGATATAGTACCATCTTCATTTATTTCTGTATCCGCAGTGGTGGATAACGCTATTTCCTGAAACATAGGTTCAAAAGAAAGCTTTATAACACCATGACCCTGATTATTGTTGTTAGCAACAATGTAATTTAATCTTAACTCTTCAATTGCCGACTCAGATCCTGTTACTTGAACATTTCCAGCATGGTTGATACCGACAATTAAATCTGTGCCATCAGATAGGGTATATGGACCAGTTGCCTTAATTACGGGACCATGAGTTCCATCTTCTTCAGAATTTATTTTGCTGCCATCTCTATGTTTAACATAAAAATGGTCTAAATCAGTTGGGCTTGCCTCAATTTCGTACATTTGAGGTGCCATCGGATGAGCTTGCGCTAATGCCTCCTTGAACTGGTCAACTAAATCAATCGCTAAATCGGTGCGTTGCATTACAATGACAAATTGGTCTATTGAAATTTTAACAAACCCATTGAGCTGGTCAGGCACGTGCGAGATATCAAAGTGATAGGAATAATCAGTTGTTGTTACAGCTTCACCCTGTAGTCCAACAGAATTTATTACTTCCGTTTCAACAAATCCATTGTAACTAACTGGGTCTGAAACAAATTCAGCCTTATTTTCTGCAAGGGCAAATGTTGTGTAATCAGTTGGAGCAAATAAAGGTTCTATCGCTTTGAGATATAAAGTACCCTCTCCAAGATTTGTGTCATTGGAAAGGATCTCTGAGGCTAGTATAACGGTGGGTGTATTAATTGCGATAATAGATATATTATCGCCACTAGTTATCACTTCTCCACCAGCGGTAGCTCGGTCGGCAATGTTTTGGGCATAAACTTCTAAAAAATCAGTTTTAATTGACGCTGCATCTCTAAGAGTACTCAAAGCAGCAGCGATTTCTCCTTTGTTTACTTTGGGGTCTAATTGACCAATTGTTCTAAAATTAGCGACCAAGTCATCTTGAGATATAAGTGCGGCAGCTTTAGCTCCGTCTGAATGCACATACACTTCTGTGGAATCTACTTCTGGTATATAGTCTGCAATCACAGAATTGACTGAAACGATATTAGACGCTGCATATTCAGCAAGGGTTATTATAGCACTTGAATCATCTGGGTCAGTAACAGTTTCTGTTCCGTATTCTGGAAACATGATGGTTATTAAATCAGCTATGGTAGCGTTACTACCACCATTATCTCCAACAAGATTTGCGTGATCTTCTTCCTCATAAAGAGAATCAATAACTAACTCTATGGCATCATGATGTTCATATCCTTGCGCCTCTGCTAAAGCGACTAACGAATTTACTAACGCAAAATATTGCTGGGCGTGTAACAAGATTCTAGCGGCTTCAACTGTATCGCCCTCACCAGCCTCAATAATCTCTATGGGGTCATAATTATGGAAATCAATATTTGGGTCAGTCTCTAATATTTCATGAATTAATGCATCATCAATTCCGTAAGTTTGAAGAAGAGTTATAGGCGTTACAGTGACATTATTTTCGTCGGTAATTCTATCAACATCGACTTTCATTGTTGATACTGTCCCACCAGTATCTATGTCAACACCACCTGAAGTTACTATGTGTCCGCCCGTTCCGACTCCATCTAAACTGAATGCTCCCTCGGTATCTGTGATGGTGGCAATTTCGCCATTATCAAGAACACCATCACTATCAGCGTCCCACCAAACTGTTGCACCACTAACATAAGCATCGATAGCTGAACCTGATAGTAGTGGAGACAATGCGCCCGCTTCATCTTCATCAAATACACTTATAATAAAGCCTGCTCTATCTGAGGAGCCGTCTGTACTGGTTGCGTCGACCGTAATTGTATGACTAGTAGCGGTCTCATAATCTAGTTGACCGGCTAATGTGACAACACCGCTTGTACCATTTATCGCAAACAGCCCACCTGCATCATCGGAGAGAGCATAGGATACACTGTCAGTACCATCTAAATCCTCTGCATAGGCAGTAATGCCCACCAACGAGCCAATCGAAGCATCCTCTGATAGGGCATTATAAGAATCATCGCTATCAATTGGAACACCAACAGAGTAATTGTTAAAACTTAATGTAGCGTATGCCGATTCATAAAAATCGATGGCGTTACTGTATTCGGAACTCGTTGGGTTTGAAGATACTGAAGACAAATTATCCCAAGATGTATCCCCAAGGTAATTTGGGCTAATGCTTAAAATATAAATTAATTCATCATAATTTAGACTGGCATCAGAGGCACGGATTTGTTCGATCCTATTTTCTGGATTCTGATAATCTAAAGCATAAACTT
>CABXZZ010000061.1 GCA_902516825.1 uncultured SAR116 cluster alpha proteobacterium | reverse complement strand
TGAGTTATATCTCCTGTTACCTTGTCGTAACAAAATATCTTTAATTCAGAACTCGCTAGCCAATCGTCGTCCGTCCAATATTCTTTGAAGACTGCCGCAACTTGACCATTTGCTAAATCATATGTTTCTAGAATAGGTATCCCATTATCAAAGGATGTATTATTAGACTCATATAAAGTTTTGCTGATACCTGTTTCAAGATTTAACAACTTAAGGCTTAAACCTGACCCATCGGTCTGGTCATACCTATTCGATGCATAGGTTACAGTTTTTAAATCAGCATCAAAATTCAATTTATCAGCAAAAACATAAACGCCAGAACCCGGGTCGAAATTCCCATCTTGAATTAAGTCTCTGTGCTCATTTATTGAGGTAACAGAACCATTCGATGCATTAAATGAGACAAACTTTAAATTAAAAGAATCATGCTCTACATAATTATCCTCTACATAATCACCCTGTACATAAGAGGTATCAGAATCAACAAAACCGATATAAAGATTACTGTCACCTGTCTGTTCAATAAAATAATCCTTCTCGTCATTGAACCCAGAAAATAAAGAGCCAATCGTCTGAACAGGCTGAGTAATATCTCCTGTTACCTTGTCGTAACAAAATATCTTTAATTCAGAACCCTCTAACCAATCGTTGTCCGTCCAATATTCTTTGAAGACTGCCGCAACTTGACCATTTGCTAAATCATATGTTTCCAGAATAGGTATCCCAAATTCATAGGATGTATTAGTATTAGAATCATATAGGGTGATTGGATCTCCATTAGAGACGCCCCTTAATTGAATAGAAGCAAAATTTGTAGCATAAGTGTAAGATGCGGTTGACATAATAACAGCTTGCCTGAATTTCAAATTATAATTTAATACTATGTAAAAATACGTATGGATGTCAAAAATAAAAAAAAAATGAGACCGTTTCACGTCATTATTTTTTTTGGAATATTTAGTAGCCTGTTTTTAAATAGAATTAATCAAAGCTGGGCTTCTAACAAATTTAAAGTGGTTGGTCTTCAATTTTCAGAGACATTACAACAAAAGACACTTAGTGATTCGGATACTCAGACTTTATCAGAGAGTTTAATCACTCTGACCCCTGGTAATCTAAATCTTAGTGGCAATAGTCAGGAAATCAAATTAGAGTTTGAAGGAAAGGGAAATTTATATTCTTTAAACTACTCTAAATTTGAATTGGATTCAAAAATTGAGGGTGAATTCGATACAGAAGCTTCTGGGGTAATATTGAGGCCAATAAATTTTTCTATCAAACATATTTATAATGGTGAGACTTTTTCACTAGCAAGAGCATTCAGAATTGCTGAAAAAAATTATAACTGGTTAGAATATCACGTAGGAATCGGATATCAGAGTGGAGAATTGCTCACAAAGAATTCTATAGAAGTCGCTTTTGTTAGTGGGAAACCACAACAACAATTTACGAACAAGAATATAATCGTTAACTTGGGGCCTAAATTCAAAACCAAAATCTTTAAAAACACCTATTTGGTTGGGCAATATGACTTGAGCCACTCTATTTATAGTGCAGGGGAACTAGGCGCAAGAATGCAAAGTCAATCTATAAGCTTGGGGGTACAATACGATTTTTTTGAAAAGGAATATAGCTCTGACTATAAGAATATTAGCTTTAAAAAAAAATATTTGTTGGAGTTTGTTGGAACCAGAGCAAATTTACTTATATCGGGACTTTTAGAGGCGGAGGCAGACGATTTTTCAGGAATTTACGATATTTCATCTGCGCTTAATTTGTTTTCAAATGAGGTAGAAACTAGATACCTATTCCCTATAACTAAAAAACAATATTTTTTATTTGCGGGAAATATCGCTAATAAAGAAACAATAATTGAAATTGAGACAGTACCAATATCTGGTAACGAATTAACTGCCTCCGCTAATTTTAAGCTGGACGAGATTGGCCTCAAAATAGGCCAAAGGTACTATATTACTCAACAAAGTTTTTTTAAGCTTTATACCAACTACGGTCTCAAAATTGTTCATGCAGAAACCGAGCTAAAAAACCTTACGGGATATAAAAGTCAAACCCAAAATAGAAATTCGACAAGTGATCTGATATATGGAGGTTTATTTGGAAATCTAGGCTTTTCTCGGCAAATTAATAATAATATTTATGTATTTAATGAGGTGGGTATGGAATACTACGATGGAAGTCCTGTAGGTGAGCCCGTTTCATCTATCGGCTCTAATTTCACTATTGGCGTTGGGATAAGCTTTTAAACCAAACTCGAACTGTATATCGATGGTTTTTAATATAATATTGCAATTGCATTACATTGAATAACTTTTTTTGTAGCGTATGGTAAAAGATTAGAAGTCGATAGAGAATTTAGTTGCAAGCTATTTTTATATTCCTAACTGTTTAAAGGTAAAAAGAAAACAGAGCAACCCCATCTGAACAACCTCTTAACAGCATTCGGGATTTTCTCGATTGATATTTTGGTTGATATTAAACAGAGAAAAGGTCGTCAGTAACATCCTTCAATTTCGCACCGAAGAAAGCATCCCGTCTTAGTTTATCAAAATCAATATTAAAGCAAGCGGCCATAGCGGAGCAGTAAACTGACCTTGCGTCTAGGGTCACGTTAAGGTCTCTTCCTTCGAATAATTCTTTTTTCTTTAAACCGGGCCAGTCAGTATATACTTGTGATTTTTTAAGTAATCCCCCTGCTGCAATAATTGCTGAACCATAACCGTGCTCGGTTCCATAGCCTCCATTTTGCTCTATTTTCCTCCCAAATTCAGTCAAAGTGAGTAAAATAGTTTTATTAAAGGTTTTTCCCATTCCGTTTTTTAGTTCAAAAATAACTTCATCAAGCAAACTAAGTTTATCAGCATGAATCCCATCCTCCGCACCTTGCGCTGCATGTGTATCAAAACCTCCAACCTCAAAAACTGCTATTCTTGGCCCATTATACTTAGCTAGCTCTTTAGCAGCTATTCTGGCTAAATCTCTATTTTTTCGGCTATACTCTTTACGCATGGATATAGGTCGAGCAGTAATTCTTTTCATGGTATTAAAAAGTAAGCTACCGCTAGAATATGTTGCACTTATATCATCTAATTCTCTTTGGTTAGGCAACGGAAATTTGGTTGGGTAAAAATTATTTGGATTTCCATTGCCTCTCAACAATAAAGGCATGGGGAGCGATAAAGCAAGCCCGTCTAAACCCGCAGAGTCAATCCCTCGCCCTAACCAACCGGTACTATTTACAAAAGGAGATAGCCCGCCACTTTCCATAAGGTCTTGTCCTTCAAAGTGCGATCGACCAATGTATGGTAAACTTGTTGCATGAATTATTGACGCTTTATCTTCTTTCCATAATTCATATATTGATTTAAGGCTGGGATGCAATCTGAAATCACTGTTAAGTTTCAGAGCGGAGTTTACCATAATGTTTGGTCTTGCCCTATTTAGGGAAGAATCCCCTACATATGGAACTGCTGTTAAACCGTCCATTCCTCCGCGCAATAAAATTATGATTAAATTCCTCTTTTCAAGAGCTTGAGCTCTAACATCCCATAGCGGTGAGCCTAATAAATATAAAGCAGATGTTGCCCCTATAAAATGTCTCCTTGTGATATTCATGAATATAGCATCCACTCGCTTGGATATAGACGTGTTAATTTTTGTTTATTGAACTCAAAGTCACTCAACCATTTTAAAATGTCTTTGGATTGGTCAAAATTTTTCAAAACAAGGGTTTCTATATTCAAATCTTTTGAAATATTATATTTTGCTCTATTAGCTAATATATACTTAGAAACAGATAAACGTCTGATTAACATTTCTGGAGAAAGCCACTCAGCCTCTGTGTCTGGCCAACCATTAGGTTGTAGGGGTTTAAAGGGATGATGACCCAGTTCCCTGATCACGGTAATTATGTCTAAATAATCTATGACATTTGTGCCACTCATGTTTAAAACTTGATAGAACCATACCTCAGGATTTTGAAATTTTTTTGTGTTTGAACAATGTTGGAAAGAGACCTCTAGCAGTGTTTTATGAATAGAGGGTAAGTCTCCATCGGTTATCTTCCATGTTTTTATTATAGGAGCAATCATTTCTGCAGTCGGTTTGTCCGCAACAAAATGGCAACATAGTTTTCGAGAAATAAATTCTATGCAATTTGGATGTCTGACCAAATCAGCAATCAAATCGAATAATTTCGTTTTTGAATTTAGATTTCTCTGCTTATATCCCTTGCCTAGCACAAAATGTTCACCTGGTTCGTGAAAGTCTGGGTCAAACTCGACAACGTTATAAAATCTTCTTTTTTTTGACCACTTTTGTCTCCACCCTGCTAGTATGTAGGCTGTATTAATAACATCTTGTTGGGAATAATTTGCTTGTGGTGAAACAGTATGAAGCTCTAAAAGCTCTCGAGCGTGATTTTCATTTAGAGTAGGTGTTTTACCTTTTTTCCTGTCTTTTTTTGCTTTTAAGGAATTGGGCGCTATTGATTCTCTATTATCCAATGCTTCAATCATAGCCCAAGATATTGTTGCTTCTCGAGTTAAATGTTCTATATTTCCGGTAAGATTTTTTCTAATAACTTCTCTCTGATAAGGGCCTGTTATGACAGAAGCCAAGTCACCTTTATCAATGATTGCGAAGTGATTTCCCCAAAACATAACTAGTCTTTCAAAAAACGGAGAACCACTTTTCAACACCTCGTTAAATCGAATTTTAATATTTGCTTCATCGTTATCTCTAAACGGTTTCCGGATTGATTTTGATGCATTATGGAAACCAACTTTGTCTCCTTTAAACTTTGAGCGGATTTTTTCTTTGTCCTGATGCTCTTTTATCATGATATTAAGCCCATCTTTGGTCGAGGGGATGTGATTGGGCCAATCATATGCCGGAACATTATCTACTTGCGCTTTTGACCATTCTAGAGGATCAGACGGTACATCTTGTCTAGGGTTTATGCCAAAACCTACTCGTCGAAAAAAGTTTAGTGACATTTTTGTAATCTCTCTTTTAGAATCGAAAAGTTTTTAAAAAAAATTTTAAAAAAGAATGTCCCGACATTTAACTAAATTTCGTAAATTAATTATTGGCTAA
>CABXZZ010000060.1 GCA_902516825.1 uncultured SAR116 cluster alpha proteobacterium | reverse complement strand
GCTGCCAACCTTCAACTTAGGCACTAATCCGGTCTGTTTACAGGAGGCGATTTCCGCTATCTTTTTTTGATTAAATGGTGCAAGAAGATAGGCATAACGAGAATAGGATTTGTTTTTAAAAGGGAAGTGCAGATCAGAATGCTACTGGAAATCTGATGAGCCTAATTATTTGTGTAACACACAAGCTAGGAGACTGCCCTTGCCTTTTTAATCAACACCTCAAAGCAGGACAGATAAAAGAGGAGACGAAAATGCATATTGAACCAGGTGTCGTAAACGAAGCAAAAATGATTATAAGCTACGCAACAGCGGCTTGTGCAACCGGACTGACCATCAAATATACGATAGACACAATGCGCCAGTCCAACATTATAGCGTTTACTCTTCGCTTCATCATGACGACTTTATTAACTGTAGTTTTCTTTGAGGTCCTGCCAAAATTCCCTGTGGGCGTATCAGAAGTCCATTTCATATTTGGTTCGACCTTATTCCTGTTATTCGGGATAGCTCCTGCGGCCATTGGACTGGCTGCCGGCCTAGCTATACAGGGCCTGTTTCTTGCACCAGCTGACTTGCCGCAATATTTCATGAATACAACCACCCTGTTGTTTCCATTGTTTGCGATTTCATGGGCTGCGGGACGGATTATCGCGCCAAATACGGCCTATGTGGATTTAACCTACACACAAGTTCTGAAACTGTCAGCGACCTATCAAGCTGGAATTGTAGCTTGGGTGGCGTTCTGGGCTTTCTATGGTCAGGGTTTCGGAGCAGATAATATAAATGCAGTGACTAGTTTCGGCGTTGCTTATCTGTCTGTCATTCTTATCGAACCATTGGTTGATGTTGCGGTTCTAGCAATCGCCAAAATTAAGCTTGAAATGGCTAGTAGTAGACTGTTCACACCTCGGCTGACACGGCAAGCCTAAGTTTTTTGTGCCAGAAAAGCTCATTTCGGTACATTTAATTATGAGAAGTTCTACTTTTTCAACATATATGGAGTTTTAACATAAAACAAATATTGTTGTTTTCCTGTCGTTTTGTGAATTACCTAGGCTTAATTATCTACCTTAATTAAAACACCGTGATGAATTCTAGAGACTGTAAAGGTAACGACAACAACTTCAACGATATAAAAAGAGACCACCCGAAGGTGGTCTAAAGTTTAGGGAGGATTATGCGTAACGTCAAAAGTACGTCACTGGAGAATAATATTCTTTACTAAGGCAAGACCTATGCCAAAGTTTGTGTTTAGTGGTATTTGGCTTCATATAAACGAGACATGAGAAGACTAAAGTCAAACTCTCGCTGACCAAAGAGCATCATAAGTTACCTAACGATCGCTTTATAGGTGTCTCAATAAAAAGCATAGTAAGTCGTTAACTTAGACGAAACTGATTGAATCAACTTACTCTTTATGTTTAAGATTATAAGATGAACACTGAAAACAAAACATTACCTGAAGAGAACAAACGCTCTATTTGCTGTACAGATGACAGTTGTTGCTGCTCAAGCGATGCCTGTTGTTGTGTCGATGATGAGAATTATTGTGACGACGATTGCTGTTGTCAGTAGGATTTAATTCACATTAAACTTAACTAATGAGCCTTACTTATTCTCCACCTCTGCCATCTGATGACGACAAGAAATGTCCAAGATGCCATGCACCTTGGTCAATGGTAGTCGTACATGGTCATGAACAATGCGTCTATTGTAAGTCAAATGTACTGGAGTGTTGTTCTGGTGAGGTATGTGATGCAACAACAACTACCTCCTTTAAATGAGAAGACTGAAGTCTCACCTTCGAAAACTAAAGAGCATCATTAGTTATCTATCAATTGCTATAGTTATCGTATTAGCAGTTGCTGTGGTGTACGACATATTTGCTATGGTGAACAGCTATAGGTTCTTCTTCTATAAGTTCCTATTCACCTTCTTTTACTAACAAAAGGACTAAGGACTATAGTTAATCTTTAGTCATATTGTTGCCTAAGTATCTCCATAGTATCTTTAGTATCTATAGATATAGTTATTGGTAGTAGTTGTAGTAGATAAGCCTTAGCACAGCTATGCTCTATAGCTAGTCCAGAGTATACGAGTAACCATAAGGAATGAGCATTGATAGAAGATATAGAGGACATTAGAAACGCAAGGTATATGAGCCTCTACTCACCACCTACCACCGAGCAAGCTAAGAACTTCACTATAGTTGTCATTGAGACAATCAAGGCCACAGAACAACGACAGAGGAAAAGAAAGGCTAATGATGAACGAGCCTTTCAAGAGACTACTGGTCGTATTATAGGAGACCTATTGATTGGCTATGAGCAAGAGGTGAACCAATGGTCTTACCATGAAATGTACCCAGCAGCATTCTCTGACTTGTCGGTAGGCTATAAGCTATTCCGTTCAACTGTCGAAACATTGACTAACGCTCGATTAGTGGTGGTTGCCAAAGGTCGTAACCATAAGCCTTTTGAATATAAAGAAGGAATGTCTACATTCTACGCTGGTCTTGCGACACGCTTCCAACCTACTTCTACCCTAATCGATTTAGCCAATGTCTATGATATCTCCAAAGGGTCATACCAAGACCACTTTGTCACACAACTCCCAAGAAAGGTTATTGAAGTTCGACAATCAAAGAAAGAAGGAGAAGGCAGCGGTAGAAAGATGAAGCCAAAGCAGACTAAACGCTATCTTGAAATAGAAGAACAACTTAAGACCATTAATGAGTTTACCTCTAAGTTTACCTTCGAGGACATGCGGTTTAGCGGCTTTAGACGATTGTTCAACGAAGGAGACAGAGTAGACTTTGACTATAATCATGGTGGCCGTCTATATCATGCAGATGGTCAAGGTTACATTGGGATGCCTAAGGAGAAGCGAAGTCAAATCAAGATTAATGGTGAGAGTGTTGTCGAAATCGACATCAACGCCTCCTACCTCACAATCATGCATGGATTAAAACAACAACCACTTCCCAATAGAGCAGACATCTATGCCATTGGTGATTTACCTAGAGAGGTAGTGAAGAAGTGGTTTGCCATTAGCTTTGGTGTGAAGAAATTCCATAGGCAATGGCTTCAAGGCAACGTAAAAGACCTAAAAGAGAATTGTCCTGACTACAGGACTTGGATGACTGCAAAAGTGGTTGAGCAAGCAGTCCTAGAATATTTCCCTTTTATGGTTGATTGGTCATCTGGAGACATTAGTTGGTCAAACCTTATGTTCATTGAAAGTGAGATAATCATAGGTACGATATTGGAACTTATAAACGACCATAACATACCTTCATTACCAGTTCATGATTGTATTATTGTTCGAAAGTCTGACCAAGAGTTAGCAATGAGAATACTCTCTGAGCAGTTCTATAAACAGACAGGGTTAGTGCTTAAGTTGAAGGTTAATTAGATAGATAAATCCAGATATGAATTAAGAAAACTGCCTTATTACCTTTGAGTTGTTTTGAATTTGTGTTGTAATGAGAGGCATCTGGGGAGATATGCAACTTTTGAAAGACTGGCTATGTTCTCCTATAAATCGAATGCGTTTCACGCTGGTTATCCAGCTAGAAAACCCATAAAACTTATCAAGCTGATTCCACTTATTGCGATTGCTATATTGCTAGGGATGTTTGCTTTTCACGAAGCGAAGGCATTCAACTCAGAATATGTCGCTGATGACTTCATTACTGAAGAATATGGGCAAGCTGATGCTATTGCTAACTTGTTCTTGGAGAGAAATTTAGTTGATGGAACGTTGACTGAAAAAGAGATAAAAGCACTTTCTGGCAATAAGCACCAACCAATCTCTGAGGCCGAAAAGTTAACCAGAAGAGAGTTGTACTCTCTTTTTGAGGCTAAACTCCCAAAGTTATTCAACTTTGAGAGAGCTAAAACCGTTCAAATCTCTAAGCATAATCTTGAGATTGACCCAAAAACTCTATCAAGATATGCAAATGAGCAGATTAAAGCAGGAGAATTTCCTGATGAGGAATTCTGTGGGGGTACGTATTACGAGGCAGAAGTTAATGGTTTGATAAGAGAAATTGGCAACCAAGGCGTTACGAACGTTTTAAATCCTATTGGCGACATAAACAATGATGGGTTCGATGATTTATTAGTTACGCAGCTTCGCTTTTACACTGATGAGCAATTAAACTTTGAAAATCAAGATAGGTTCTTGCAGGTGCCAACCATATTGATATGGAATCAACAAACCAATTCTTATGATAGTAGTTTTTCTGGTTTCGAATATCCTACTAAAAGAAAACTCTCAGACTCTTTATGGGTAAGGCATGTTGAGCATGCAGATTTTGATAATGATGGTTTTGAAGATTTTATACTTGCAGATGCAGGTACAGACTTTAGGCCAGAGTGTGGGTACACAAATAGACTTTACCGCAATATTGAGGGAAGTGACCTAGAGGAAATCACGCTTCCATTAGAGGTAAATGACTATACTCACGCTTTTAGCACTGGGGATTTAGATGGAGATGGGGATATCGACATTGCTGTCGTAAATAGTCCTTATGCGAATAAAAATAAACAAAAATTGTGTAAGTCAATATATGGAAGACCAACAGTTAATTATTCATATTTTCTTGAGAATACAGGTGAGATGAAATTCAAACCACATAAATTCAACAAGAATAAAAATCAACGGAAGTTTTACTCAGCGAGAATTCATAAAACAGACTCATCAAAAACAACTGTTATGATATTAGGAGATGCTGGTGAAGGCTGGCAGGATAGCGAAAAATCTAGAGTAACTATTGCTCGAATAAAAAAGAGTGCAATTGGGGGGTTTTATATCAAAGACTCTCATTATATTCACCCACCCAAATACTTGGGTACTGGCTCTATGGCAATTGAGTTTGAAATGTTCGACATTACTGGCGATGGAAAAGAAGAACTATTTATAAGTTGGCAATTTATGACGCCATCTTTTGAACTGGTTGAATACTATAACCTGTCAAATTGGGTTCAGGGAGGTCAATACATCCAAGTGATACAAAACCCATTTTCTAAAACCAATAAAGACATTACTGCAGAAGTATTTTATTATCCTCAACCGCTTAACATTAGGGGACGTGGTAGTTGGTGTGTAGAAATATATGCTCGTGACATTGATAATGACGGAGATACGGACTTAATGTGTTCTTCATTTGACCAATGGACAAGAATTAAAGGTGACCTTACTCCTCATGCTGAACCTGTTCCAATATTTTATAGAAATGAAAATAGTAAGCTTAAAGGTCAATTCTTTGAAAATGAGGTATTAAATAAGAACAAATGGTTTATTCCCGTGAGACACAAAGATATAAATCGAATGGCACAGGTTGAACCGTTTAGCTGTGATGAAATGTATGTGGAAGTTAGTGAGATAGTGAATTAATCCTCGGTTAGAACTAATATCATTATGGGAATACTTCTTCTGCAAACAACCCCAAATAAGACTCACCAGCGCCTCCTAAGACCCTCTACAGGTAAACTCTCATTTCCACCCCGCAAACACTGTCTGAGTGACTCTCTATGAGTCAGCAATCGGCATTCTAAACCCCTTCTTTTGATAAAATAAGACACCCCAGCCAATCAAA
>CABXZZ010000059.1 GCA_902516825.1 uncultured SAR116 cluster alpha proteobacterium | reverse complement strand
TTTTCTTTCTAAATCGGTAATTAATTTTGGTCTTAGCTATCTTAATCTAGATTCTTTCTTGTTATTCTTTGTTTGCTTTAAACCCAAGTTTTTCTGCCTCTTTGACTGCCTTGATAATGTTGTTGCTTTATGCCCTAATTGTCACCGTTTTGAGCACTCTGGTAAATAACCAGCGAGAAAATTGCAGATTAGGCTTATGTAATCTGATGTGCTGAGACATAATTTAGAGTCTGGTTTTTCAGGTAATTTTCCCATTCATAATCCGAACAAATAAAAGCCATAAAAATTTCAAAAAAATAATCTTAATTAAAATCAGGAATTGAATGATTAATAATTCATTCACAAAAAAGGAAATTTTCTAAAATGTCGTCGTTTTAGAAGTTAGGGAAGCCCTTTATGTATGCCGATAGTGGAATTCAATGGATTGATCTGATTTATGATTGGTGTGTTATTTTACTTATTAACGCTGCCGACCAATTAGGAATAACGTACGAGGAAATTAATGTATGGTTGTTTGTTATTGTGATCCCTCTTGTGTTAATTTTTCTTGTTATAACGAATTTCATACTTTTTCTAAAACTTCGGGCATACAAATACCAAAATATAGATTGTGCATAAAATAGAAAAATATACGCATAAAAATAAAAAAATACGTTTTTATAAAAAAATTTGAGAAAAAGCTTGAAAAACATTCTTAAAATAGTTAAATAATTCGTATGATTGTTTTTCACTTTATTGGAGCAAAAAATGACGAACAGTAAGAGCAATGTTATTTCGATTGAGTTACATCCACATTATTTGAAAAGAAAGCAACAAAGAGGACAAAGGTCGGGTGTGAGGGAGTTCATATTAGAATATGCTGATCTAAAAGTTAACGTGAGTAAAAAAAGAGAGCAGGCATGGCATTACATGCTTTCCAGAAGAAAGGCACATTTATTATCGAAAAATAATCAACTTCCGAGTCATTTAAAAATAGAGGATGTAACAGATAAATATCTAATTATTCTGATAGATGAAACTGGCAATATGATCATTAAAACCTTTGCCCATTATACAGAGCGCTTAAAAAAAAATAGGAAGCCAGGACAGGCACGAAGAAAATCGAGGAGGGGTGAAAATGGGTAATAAAAAACAAATCAATCCCCGAAATTTAATTAGTTTAAGGGATATGGCTTCACTGAGTCAGGTTGCGTTATCAGAAAAGTCTGGAGTTTCGGTAAGAACCATAAATAAAATCGAGAATGAAGAAGACTCAGTCGAAGTTCAGGGGCATATTTTTGAAAAGCTTAGGAAAGCGTTAAAATGCTCTCCCATTGAATTAACACGAACAAACGGAGCGCAGCGCCAAGAAAAATTTGTTCAGATATCAATAGACGAAGCAACTTCAGTTAATTTAAACAAAGTTAGTGAAAAGTATAACGTATCTATAAATGAGATTATAAATCTTGCGCCCTTGCTTTTTGCTGATATTGCAGAAAAATGCTTGGATAAACAGGCAGATGCTCTGGCTTCAGATAAATTAAAATATCTGGAGACACTTATTGGTCTTCCGCTTTATGATAAGGAAGAAGAATTAGAGCAAATTGGGAATTTCGGGGCGGAAATTATCGACGAGTCTCGTAAAGCAATAAGAAATAAGGATGTACTATTTAAAACATGTAACTTCCAAAGCATGGATATAGATATGGAAAGATTTTTTTCTTTAAACAATTATGTTCCGTTAAATGAGGAAATAATTCCAATCCTGCATTCAAGACGTATAATGGAATTATTTGATATAGATGATTTTCAGGAATTTTTCTACGGAACAATTGCTAGAAGTTATTTCACAGGGTCAAGAATTAAATATTATCTAACTAACGATAACGAATTAGGTCAATGAGTATAACAGCAAGACAACGTTGGCGTCACAATGACACGAGATATGAACTGGCAGTCAGGGGTTCGGAAATCACCATAGATACGTATCCTGCCAACTTGAGGCAAATGGAAAGTACGTTTTCGCAGGGTTGGATACCATTAACTGGATGCAGCCGCATTTTCGATACACCAGAGGAAGCCGAGAAGTTTGCAAAAGACCTTAATACCGATGAATTTCGGACACTGGAAGGACATGGCTTTGAAGGCTTTACCGAGCTGATATCTGACTAGAATTTAGAAATATAGAAGCTGTAGACCATGTTGTAGACCAGAAATATCATATCTGGTAAAGTTGAATAAACATAATGACTTGAAGAGATGGCATACAGAGGGTTCCTCCGCCAGTGTACTTTTATAAGTTCCATCTCTGACCATTATCAATCCGAAAATATATCAATAAAATCAGTATTTTATTGAATAAAAATACTGCGATGTTCCAATTCCGTTATGTAGAATCTAAGACAAAACGCGGGGTAAGAAACCTAGTAAGTATAAAAAAGTCCGCAAAATAATAGGTTGAACGATCATTTAGAGTTCCTCCAGGGTGTATCAACTTTATGAGGTAGAAGGGACATTGCAAATTTTATCACAGCATTTTTATGCAAACCTATCCTAAAACCTTATTCGATTAATGAAAATTGCTTAATCTTTTCTTGTGAAATCAACGCTCCCTTATTCTGCACAACCAATGCTGAGGCAGATTGTGCTGCTCGCGCTGATTCAAGTGGAATTTTTCCTAACAATCTACATGCCAAATAGGTGCCATTGAAACTATCACCAGCACCAGTAGTATCCAAAGCTCTCTTGGGCTTATTTATTTCAAGATATTCAATTTTATCAGATGTAATTATTGCTGTTGGTTCAATACCATTTTTTAAGATAATTTCAGAAGGGCCCCATGACCTGATTCGATCTATGGCTGAGAGATATGTTTCATCACCAAAGCCTTCCATTTCGTCATTGAAGGTTGGCAGCATTATATCTACAAGCGCGCATATCTTTTCAGTAAATATTTGCATTTGGTTTTTATCTTTCCAAAGATACGGACGATAATTTGGATCATATGCTATTAATGTTCCCATTTTTTTGGCGTCTTCTAAAGCCTTGAGAATATTTTCACGACCCGTATTACCTATTATAGCAGCTGTGATCCCTGACAAATAAACTAATCCTCCGTTATTTAGTTGTGATTTTAATATGGATAAATTTTCCCCAATTTTCCTTGCTGCCGAGTTATCTCTCCAATAAGAAAAGGTTCTTTCACCGTTTTCGTCTGTGGAAATACAATATAAGCCTACGGTTCTGTATAACTCACGAAAAATGTGGTTTGTGCTTAATCCAGATTGCTTCATAAACTCAATCATCTCATCAGAGATACAGTCACTACCAACCCTTGTGATATATTCAATTGAAATACTTTTTGGCAAGATTGCTCTCATTGCCCAGGCTACATTCAACGTATCTCCAGCAAAACCTCTTTTCCACGTTTCTGCATTATTTTTAAAGAACTCCACCATGCACTCACCGATGCAGATTATTTTTCCTGAACCTTGAAGATATTTAAAAGCCATACTTAATTTCCATTTTGCTCACAAAGCTATTTTTTGCCAGAACTTTTTTTGGCAGTTGATATTTCTTAAAACTCAAAAAGTACTTCGTTGCTAATAACGTCTGACATACTTGAATTCATCATATCTTGCAAAACTTCGTAAACTTGTAGCCAAAATAGCCTATTTTTAGCTAGTTCCTCTGTAACCAGATTTAATTTTAAGAGTTGACTAGATAATATTTCGGGGCTTTCATTCAGTTCTAGTTTTATAAGTTCATCCGCTCTTGGGTCACGTAATTCGTAAGCTTCGCAATCGTGTGTAGATTTTGAGGTATGCCTTAACCAAGCTGCTGTTGAGAAGGCAAATGGCCGCAAAAACCTCTTGGTAAAATTTGTATTTGGTATTGCTGAAAAAATGCGCAAGGGGAGTTTTTCTGAACCATCCATTGCTATTTGGAAGGTTTCGTGTGCAATCGCAGTATTGCGAAAACGTTCTATTAAATCTGAGGCGTAAACTTTAAAGTCGATTCCTTCAACGGGCTCAAGCGTTGTGAGGACTTCCTGCATGTGACGCTCGATCAATTTCACAAGGCGATAATCAGTCATCACATCCCGGACATATTTATATCCACAATGAAACCCGACGTAAGCTAACATCGAATGTGTCCCATTTAGCATCCGAAGCTTCATTTTTTCAAATTTATTCACATCCTTTGTGAAAATTGCACCTGCTAAGTCCCAATCGGGTCGCCCAGATGAAAAGTTGTCTTCAATTATCCAATGGAAAAAAACTTCTGTTTCAACTGCTGCATTGTCGATAAGGCCTGTTGCGGCAGTTGCTTCTTCTCGCGTGCTAGCATTCGGAACAGGCGTAATTCGGTCTACCATGGTTGAGGGAAATGCAACATTAGATGAAATCCAGCTACAAAGAGCAGGTGTTGTGCGATTAGCAAAGTCCATAACAGCATTGCGAACCATTTTTCCATTGTCCGGTAAATTATCGCAACATAGTATAGTGAAGGCAGGATAATTATTTTCCCAGCGGATTTTTAAAGTCTTAACAAGCAGTCCAATGACACCAATTGGATAATCTGGATTAGCTAAGTCACGTGCTATTGAAGAATGAGAGGTATCACATCTTCCTTTGTCGCGGTCAAATCCATACGCTTTTTCTGTTACGGTAATAGAGACGATTTTCGTTTCAGGCGACACCATTGTTGTCAGAATTTCGTTATAATCGTCAAACAAACAAAGAGCTTTTGCTATTGAACCAATTATTTGATAATTGGTACCTGAGACGCTCTTTGAAAGAAGAGTGTATAAACAATCTTGTGGCATTAAATCTTTACTCGCATTCGATGACCTCAGCGACACGCCAACGATTCTCCAGTTACCCGGTTTCTTTTTCAAAACTTCATGTGTGATTGCTGCTTGATGAGCTTTATGAAACGAACCTAAACCAAGATGCACAATACCGACACCAAAATTTTCAGTGTAATATTTTGATGAATATTCTCGAGGAACATTTACGCTCTTTAACAATCTCAAACTCATGAAGCTATACTCTCGTCTCTAATGCTGCTATTGCTCCACGCAATTCGGCAAGCCCTTTAAGCCGACCAATGGACGGATAACCTGGTTGGGAATTACGCTTTACATCATCAAGAATATCTTGTCCGTGATCTGGTCTCATGGGGATTGACCAGTCTTCTCGACCAATATCTCGTCTGCGTTTTTCTTCTTTCAAGGCAGCTTCAAGCACACAAAGCATGTCAACATCTCCTATGAGATGGCCTGACTCAAAAAATGACCCCACTACATTTTGACTTTCGCGTTTGACATTCCGTAGATGTAGAAAATGTACACGATCACCTAGGCGTTCTATCATTCCAGGAAGGTCGTTATCCGGTCTTGCACCCAAAGACCCTGTGCATAGGGTTATTCCATTTGAGGGGATATTTACTGCATCGATAATCGTTTGGTAGTCGGCTTCTGTAGACATTACCCTTGGCAGCCCAAGCAATGGAAATGGAGGGTCATCTGGGTGACAACACAGACGCACCCCTAAATCTTGAGCAACAGGTGCGACCTGAGACAGAAATGTAATCAAGTTTTCCCGCAATTTGTGCTCGGAAATTTCATGATATTCTGCAATATGCTGGCGTATTTTGTTGATTGAAAACTTTTCAGTAGCGCCAGGCAGGCCAGAACTTATGTTCTCAGCTAAAATGTCTATCTCTCTTTTTGACATCCGTGCAAATCTCTTACCCGCTTCAGCCTGCAGGCTTCTATTGAAGTCAGTAACCGCACCACTTCTTTTTAGGACGTGCAGGTCAAAAACTGCAAAATCTATAATATCAAACCGCAAACAGGTTGCGCCTGTACCAATACGCCATTTTAGTTCCGTACGAGTCCAGTC
>CABXZZ010000058.1 GCA_902516825.1 uncultured SAR116 cluster alpha proteobacterium | reverse complement strand
AACATTGTCATAAAATCCACTATTATCATTTCCTTCAAAAAGGGTGGATAACGATAAGGTAAGAAAAATATCTTCGTCTGTATCATTAAGTGTGGCTGACGATATTATAGACGAAAGCAAAACAGCTTCACTGCCATATATTGACGTGCCAGAAACAGCAAACTCGTCTGCTGCTATACCATCTGTTACCCCTTGCACAACAAAGGTTTGGGAACTTTCATTCTCTGAAGATGCAGAAGCGTCTGATATTTCCGCTGTAACAGTCTCTGCCGAAACCGTTAAATCTCCATCGAAGTATTGCGGCGTTTTTATACTTCCAGTGATTGTAACAACCTGCACGCCATTTACATCAGAAAAAGAATAAAAATCAGATTCTAGCTCTAGTTTATATCCAGAGAAACTATCATCAGAATAGGCAGTAAAGCTGACTTCGCCATTTGTACCTTTAAATATGGGAGCGCTGCTAAAATCACTTGTATCGCTCTGTTCTGAAATATACAGATTTACAGAGGAAACCTGCTCTGAGCCATCTGTGTCTTCTGGGGTAATAGTGATATCTACCGGTACGAGCCCATCGCTTTCTAGGATTTCAACATCACTATCAATAATAGATATATTCGAACCCTGAGAGACGGGTGTAACAGTAAAGTTTAACGGTATGTTTTCAATTACATTCTCATCCGACCCATCAATTGATTTTGCTGACACTAAAAATTCAAAATCGCCGCTTAAATATGCGGGTGTCGAAACCGATAAATCGCCTGCATATATCGGGTAGGGTAAAGTTATGGTTTCACCATTGGATAATATGTAGTCAGCTCCGTTTAGTGAAAAAGTTAAGTCAGGATAATTTGACGATGTGTCTGCAGCCTCAATTGTTATCTCAACGTTCTCACCAATATCGGGCTTTTCTATACTAAAATTGTCAAAAGTGACGGTGGTTAATTCTCTACTTTCAACAGCAGAAGAGGCAGTTTCTTGAACATTAACTTCTAACCGATCAGCTCTTGCCTCTATATTTAAAGAAAGTTCTCGAGTAACGGTTATCGGTGTGGTTCCAACAAGAGCAGTTGCCGATATTTCAAGCTCAAGTTCACCCGAATAATTATCTCTCGCAAAGAGGCGCAGTCTCTGCAACTCACTAGTTTCGTCAGAAGATGGTTCACCATCCCAATTTAGCACCCAAGTTGTAGTGGGCTCTGTTTCTAAGATACCTCCATCAGATAATTTAAAGTAAGTTCCAGCGTGTTTTGCTCTTATAGCTACAACTAAATTATTAGGTAACTCGTCACTTTGGACATTAAACGCTTCCTCCCAGGTCCGTCCTGTCTCAGAAAAAATAGAGGAAATGTCAAATCCATTCTCATAATCTTCGTAGTAATTTGAATTATTCTCGTCACTAGCGAGCGAGACAGCCTCCATTTCTCCTATAACAGTTGTGGTTGGAATAACTGGCAACCAGACATCAAAAAGTGATGAATTAGCTGTGAATGCTCCCACCTCAGATGAGGTAGAACCCGTATTATCTAGGAGTGCATATCCACCACTTAAAGCACCAGAGCTGGTAGAACCTGCAATCAAAACTTCATCTTGTATAGTATTAGTTTCGATGTATTGATTCAGATCTACTTCAAGCGAAGTAATTTTTGCAAGTTCATCAAATGATGCTGTGCCTAAACCATTTAAGTCTCTATCAAACCAAAGAAAAGCCTTTTTGCCCGTATAATTTTCTAAGTCAGATAATGTTAAAATTCCATTAGTAGATATAGATTTTAGATCTGTTGCTGCATCAGTTGTACCGTCACCAACCAAATATTCTGTAATTAAATGACTGCCATCAAATTCTAACTCAGTTGGAACTCCGTTAGAGTCAACATCAAGCATTACAACGAAACCGTCATTTTGAACAGGGTTTGACTCATCATCAATATTGGAAGCTATCCAACCAACCTGTTCTACCTTTGTATTACCATTGTTATCTTCAAAACTATCAATATCAAAATTAATAGCTGTTGTGTTAAATTCTAATCCATCACCATCAATATCAATAATTATAGGGTCTGCTAAATTTCCAGTGGCGTTTGTAGAGTTTCCAACAAAATCTACAGTAAATCCCGAATCGGAACTTTGATTAGTTATACCAATTTGGTCAACAGAAAACGCCTGAAAAGTTACTCCTGATAAAGGAGAACCAGCCATAGTTATTACTTCGGGCGTTGCTCCGTCTGATGCAAAAAATTCAGCCATGGAAAAAACGAAGACACCATCTACATCTGCTGGAGCACCAATAGTTATTCCAGAAGAATTTTCAAAACTTGCGCCTCCAGTCGCGCCTGTAACTAATATACTCACTAAGTCAGTTGAGGACGTATCATGGTTCTGGAAGTCCAGTGTAAATTTATTTGTGCTCGTGTCAGTATGCGTAAACAAAAATTCTGGTTTAGTCGCTGGTTGAAGGAACTCAACTTCTAAAGTAAGTGCATTGCTAGCTGCGAAATCTATCTGGGAACTGTCACCATTTATTATGGTCTCCCCATTTATAACCTTAATAGCTTCAATAGTACTTATTTCTGCGGAGTATGCTACTCCAGCACTCTCGAAACCCCTTTCAACACTTACAGCTTCTATTGCAAATGTTTGGTTGTAAGCCCCTTCAGCTGCGGGTCTTGATATTTGTAAATTTGCGAGTTCCGATGCTCTTATAATAAAAAAACTTTGGTCTGTTCCGTTATCATAATAAGCTAAATCGTCAGAGTATCTATAGTTTGCATCACCGCTATCTAAGCTGAACGAAACTACCGCATCGTTTAATGTAAAAGTAAAATCAGTTACAAAACCGTTTACAGAATCTGAAAACGTGGGGCTTACTTTTATAAAAAGACTCTCAGATCCGTCAGTATCGTCTAGTGCAGCTGTGGCAGGTATTTTTACAAATGTCTTATCGCTAAATTCAGCAGGAACATTATCATCAACTAAACCCCTCACCTTCGTATCCATAGATAAAATAGGAGCGTCAGCATCGCCAAAGAATTTTAAAGTTGCCTGCTCTCCATCACCAGCTGGAACCAATTCTGATATTTCACCAGTCGGCTCCCTGGAAAAGGCTTTAACGAAGAATGTCGATTCAGGTAGGTCGGTATCTGCTTTCAAAGATAAGTAAGCATTTAATGCATCAACTTTTGAGATCTCAATAGTACCATTACTGTCGATCACTCTTCCCAGGGAATTGCCAGATACATCCACAACCGAAACACCTAGTCCAGCTAAATCATAAAGCCGGAAATATACTATCTCATCTGCATCTAGATTTTCTGTATTTTCCTGAAATAACTTGAGTAAAGAAAGTTTTTCATCTTCAAGACCAGAGGTAAAATCAAGATCTGCCGCATCTACCTCAAAAGTAACACCATCTGCAACAGGTTGATATTCGTGTGAAAATACAATCGGATTAGAAATTGATGCAAGTTCTGTTCCTGCAACATCTATGGCCTTTACATCTATACTTACGTTCAGATCTGATTTGAAGTTTCCGTTTTCTTTGAAGTTTCCATCTTCATCTAATCCAGTTGGGTCAATGATTAATGAACTTATCATTGACAATGCGTCTGATGCTACAGACTCACCAACTGCGGCTATTTCAAATTCTAATGCAAATCTTTTTGTTAACTCACCATCCAATGTTAGAAGCTCAGATTCTGATGAATTTATTATGTTGACCGACTCTGTAACACCGGAATCATTCGTCAATGAACCTAACACTGCTTCAAATTCCGCAAAGGTTATGTTTGTACCATCATTATTACTGCCAAGTGTCAAATTATCCTTAATATCGCTAAGGGCACTTGAAGTTATGTCAATTATTAATTTTAAATTTGCACTGTCACCAATAGAATTTACTATCAACCCTAAATCTACTGGTTCCCCTTCATTTGGATTTTCAACTACAGCTTTAGAGACGTTAAGACCATATTCACCCCCAATATCTAGAGAAAAGTTTACCGATGTTCCCGTTGACGCTATTGCACCAGTCTCTTGAGAAATAATTACAGCTTTTGTATTTTCAAAAAGTCCAAATTGACTTTGTATAAGTGACTCCGAGCCAGTAAGCGCAACTTCAGTCTTCTCATTTTCGGCGGCAACAAAGCTAATCTTTCCACCAATGGGTATTACTTCTACTCCGTCTACAAAAGCAGTAATACCGCTTGGTAAGTTAGATAATTGAATAGTTCTTGTCTCAGATACATCCCCACCAGAAACACCAAAATATTTGGTGATTGAGTCAACTTGATTTTCTACAACTGATAAAATACTTGATGCCAGATTTGTCTCTATACCTTCTAATGAATCAGAAATTACAATAATTCCCGCATCATCTCCTGTTTCAGAGACTGGAACAAATGTAATAGGTTGTTCAGTTACTTCAGAAGTGCTTGCAAACTTTCCTGAACCAGCTGTAGAAACGAGTTTATAATTAAGATTCACGTCTCCATTAAAGTCATCTGGTGTACCTATAAACGCTGTATCAAGATTTACTACCTGAACATAAGGATAGGTATAAGTACCGTTATCCAATTCTACTAATTCGGTTTCTATTGGTATACCGCCTGCATCAGTGTCATAAAGTATAAACCCAGTTTGCTGAATGGCATCAAGCTTTACAAAAAAGTTCTCCGTTATTGCTGAATTTGTTGTTTCTACATAATCAGTCTGGTCTGCCAGAGATATCGTGCCATCTTCATCTATTTCAGTATCTGCAGTTGCAGATAGCGCTATTTCCTGAAATGTAGGTTCAAGCGATAACTTTATAACACCGTGCCCTTGGTTATTACTGTTAGCAGCAATATAATTTAATTTTAACTCTTCAATTGCACTTTCAGATGCAGATACTTGCACGTTACCGTCATCATTTATTGTGACAATCAGGTCTGTTCCATCAGATAAAACATAAGGTCCTACAGCCTTAATTACTGGACCATGTTCATCTAGGTCTTCGTCATAGTTTATTGGACTGCCATCTTGGTGTTCTACATAAAAATGGTCGGAGTTTGTCGGGCTTACTCCTATCTCATACCTTTGAGGCGCCAAAGGATGGGCTTGCGCCAACGCCTCTTTAAATTGCTCAACTAAATCAATAGAAAGATCTGTACGCTGCATTACAATTACAAATTCATCTATTGAAATTTTTACAAAACCGTTCAGAACATCTGGGACGTGTGAAATGTCAAAGTGATAGGTATAATCCGTACTAGTAATCACCTCACCATCTGGACTCGTCGATGTGACAGCAGTTTCTTCGATAAACCCATTATAGTTAACGGTATCAGCTTCAAACTCTTCTTTATTATCAGCAAGCTTTAATGCTTCAATATATTGATTATCTTGTTCGGGTCCAAACAGGGGTTCTATAGCCTTCAATGACAGAGAGGTCTCGTCTCCCTCACCTAAATTCGTATCATTGGATAGGATTTCAGAAGCTAAGATGATAGTAGGTGTGTTACTTGCAATAATCGATATATTATCGACCCCTGTGATCATAGCTCCGCCTGCAGCAGCTTGCTGAGCAATATTTTGTTTATAAATCTCAAGAAAATCGGTTTTAATTGACTCCGCACTTCTATGGGTACTTAAAGCGCTAGCAATATCATTCACGTTAACGAATGGGTCTAATTGGCCGATTGTCCTAAAATTAGAAACGAGGTCATCCTGCGATATTAACGCTGCAGCTTTTGCTTCATCCGTATGAATATATACATCAGTAGAATCCACATCTGGAATATATTCCGCGATTACCTGGTTAACAGCTACGATGTTAGATGCAGCATATTCAGATAGGGTAATCTCTTCACCCGTAAGCGGGTCATCGACAGTATTATCAGTATCACCATAATCCGGAAACATACTAGTAATGAGGTCTGCTAAAGTTGTTAAATCACCGCCATTATCCCCAACTAGATTTGAATGATCTTCTTCCCCATAAATAGAATCAATAACTAACTCAATCGCGGCATGGTGCTCATAGCCCTGCTCTTCAGCAAGTGCCACCAAAGCATTTACAAGAGCAAAATATTGCTGCGCATGAAGAAGAATTCTTGCAGCTTCAACAGTATCTCCAATACCGCTATCGATGATTTCAACCGGGTCAAAACTTCCAAAATCAATTGAAGTATCTGTTTCTAATATCTCATGAATTAACGCATCATCAATCCCATATGTTTGAAGAAGGGTTATAGGTGTTACCGTTACACTACCTTCGTCAGAAATGTTGTCTACATCCATTTTCATGGTTGAAACGGTGGCACCTGTATCGATATCAACACCACCAGAAATTACTATATGACCACCAGTTCCAACTCCGTCTAGACTGTATGACCCGTCGGTATCTGT
>CABXZZ010000057.1 GCA_902516825.1 uncultured SAR116 cluster alpha proteobacterium | reverse complement strand
TATCCGTAGCAGCCTCAATAGAATCATCCAAGCGGGCACCGCCTGGAAATAAATATTGATGGTCTGTTGATGTTGTGCAACCTGATAATACAAGTTCTGCGAGACCTACCGCAGATGAGATATAGATATGTTTAGGCCCTAGTCCAATCCAAATAGGGTAAAGAGATGTAAGCCATCCAAAAAGGCTTTCATTTTGCGCTTGTGGAATTACTCTGGTTAAATTCTGGAATAGATGATGATGGGTATTGACCATCCCTGGTATAACAACCGAACCAGATAAATCCAGAATTTCATCAGCACTATCAGGCAAGTTGTCAGCAAGCCCTATTTGTTTAATCACCCCGTCTTCGCAAAAAATTGAATGTCCTGTTAACTCATCATTAGAATCATTCATTGTTGCAATTATTGCAGCATTTTTTAGTAACAGGGTCGCCATAAATTTTATTTATTCCAAGTTTCACCGGAGGTTTACTATTCTCTTCCTCCGGTGAAACACTTAAAATTAATTAGGGATTTTTCCGATTACACCCTCAACGTAGTAATTCATGGCCCAAAGTCCGCCATCATCAAGAACTTCACCAGTTGCTAATATCTGGTTTCCTTCATTATCACTCATCGGACCGGAGAAAATATTAATGCTTCCATCTGCAATGCCGTCTCTTGCTTTTTGAGCGGCATCTGCCACGTCAGCTGGCATATTTTTGAAATCTGTCAGAACAAGGAAGTCTTCGCTTAGACCTTTCCAAGTGTTCCCTGCCCAGTGGTCAGGACCTTCACCTGTATTCCATGAACCATCAATTGCCTTTTCAATTTGGGAAACATAGTAAGGACCCCAGTTATTAACAGACGCAAATAGCTGGGCATTTGGTGCGAAATCATGCATGTCAGATGATTGTCCAAAGCCGTGTACCCCAGCTTTTTCGGCAGTTTGTAACATTGCAGGACTATCAGTATGTTGCGCCAAAACATCAGCACCTTCGGCGATTAGAACTTTTGCAGCATCTCCTTCTTTTACAGGATCATACCAAGTGTTTGCCCAAACAACAGAGATGGTAGCGTCTTTATTTATACTTCGTAATCCTTGTGCAAAAGAATTAATGCCTTGAATAACTTCTGGTATTGGAAAGGCTGCAACATATCCAATTTTATTTGATTTAGTAGTAAGACCAGCCACGACACCTTGAACATAACGACCTTCGTAAAAACGAATATTTCCTGTGGCCATATTATCGGCACGCATATATCCTGTTATGTGATCGAATTTGATATCTGGGAAATCTTTGGCTACCTTCAAAGTTGGTTCCATATACCCAAAAGAGGTTGTGAAAATCATATCATTTCCGTTTTGCGCAAGTTCACGAATAACTCTTGTTGCATCTGGGCCCTCTGGCACATTCTCAACATAAACAGTTTCAACAGCATCACCGAAATGTTCTTCAACCTGTTGTCGGCCTACTTCATGAGCATATGTCCAGCCATGGTCACCAGGATTGGTAAGATAGACAAAAGCGACTTTCATTTTGCTCTTCGCATCAACTGCTTGGTTAGTATTCATTGCAAAATAGAAAAAGGCAGTAACTGCCATTACTATTCCGCCGAATTTCATAAGACTATTATTTTTCATTTTTAAAAACCTCAAAACACTAATTTTACATTCCTTTATAGTATAAAGAAAGTAACACATGGCAAATTATTTTAAAGCATGGTCTATTATTCTGTCTAATAATTAGGCTTAGCCAAACTTTATAAAAGCTATTTTGATGAGATAAACGGAATTGTTAAGTTAGAGGGTGCAGCGTGTTTTGCCGAGCCTCTGATAGAAATCAGAACCAAAACGAGAATAGTGGCAAGATAGGGCAAAGATGATAAAAGTTGTGGTGGTATTGTCCAACCACGAGCCTGTCCTGCCAGTTGCATAATGGTAATTGTACCGAATAATATTGCCCCATAAATAATTCTGGATGGCATCCATGATGCAAAAACAACAAGGGCCAATGCAATCCATCCACGCCCACTTGTCATACCCTCAGACCAGTGAGGCGTTAACATTAAAGGCAGATATGCACCTGAGAGCCCAGCCATCATGCCCCCAAATAAAACAGCACACCACCTAACTTTTAAAACTGAATAACCAAGCGAATGGGCGCTATCGTGACTGATGCCAGATGCTCTCAAAATCAATCCAGTTTTTGTTTTAAATAAAAATACCCAAACCAAAAAAACAATAATAACAGAGGAATAGGCAACGATATCCAATGAGAGGAATGCGCCGATGAAAGGTATATCACCGAAATGTTTTGGGAATAATGTTGGAAGGCCTGTGATGGCATTGCCAACAAAATCAGCACCAATTAAGCCCGAAAGGCCGGTTCCAAATATGGTCAGCGCAAGGCCTGTTGCAACCTGGTTTGTTGCTAGCCCTAATACAAAAAATCCAAAAATTGCAGCAGTAACAGCCCCTGAAATAATGCCAGCCAGCAATCCGATAAACAGGCTTCCAGTAGCATAGGTAAAAGCAAATGCAGATACCGCACCCATCAGCATCATACCTTCAAGCCCAAGATTCAATACGCCACTTCTCTCAACAACTAATTCTCCAGTAGCAGCTAAAACTAGGGGCACTGAAGTCATTAAGATGGTTAAAATAAGCGCATCAATCATAAGGAACCCTTCGCTTACTGTACTTAAAGTTTATCTGATATTTTGTAAGTGTCTCACCTGCCAATAAAAAAAATAAAAGAATACCTTTAAAAACGCCTGTTACTACTTTTGGGATAGCTAACGCTATTTGAGCAGAATCACCCCCCATTTCAATTAGCGCAATTAATAATCCAGCTAAAATCACCGCTGCTGGGTTAAGGCGAGCGAGAAAAGCGACTATAATCGCTGTAAATCCATAACCAAATGATATATTAGGCTGTAATTGGCCCATATTTGCAGATACTTCTATCATTCCTGCTAATCCTGCTAATCCCCCGGAGATGATAAATAGCATCATGGTTGTTTTTGATTCATTAAAGCCTGAATATCGAAATGCCTTATCGCTGTCTCCTACCAGTTTAACCTGAAAGCCAAAAACTGTTTTCTGCATCATAAACCAGAAAAGTAAGCACACTAATAAAGCAATAAAAACGCCCCAATGAAGCTGACCAATTGTGCCAATGCCAGGAAAATCGATTTTTGATATTAGGCCAACATCAGGGTAATAATTTGTTAATGGAAATCCAAATGAAGTTGGGCTTCGCCAGGGTCCTCTTACCAACCAGTCCAGAAAAAGACTGGCAACATAAGTTAGCATAAGGGATACTAGTATCTCGTTTGTTCGTAGTCTTACTTTCAGTACTGCGGGTAAAAAAGCCCACAGCCCGCCGCCGATGAAAGATAAAACTGCCATAGCAGGTAAGAGCCAGATATTCAGAGTATCTGGCAAGGATAAGGCAAGACCACCAGCAAAGACAGCCCCCATGATTAATTGTCCCTCTGCACCGATATTCCAAATATTTGCCCTAAAACAAAGGACTAAACCAGTGCCTACAATCATTAACGGACAGGCTTTTACAAACAAGTCGGCTATTCTATCGATGCGCGAGAGGGGAGATATAAAAAAGTGATAAAGTGCTTTTCCTGGATCATAACCTAGTACACTAAAAATGAAAATTCCAAATAGTATTGTTAATAGGATAGAGGCAATAGGTACGGATACCCTAAAAATAAACGGTGTTTCTTTTCTCAGGGTTAAATAAAACATCAGCTATATGCCTCGGCTAATGAAGCTAACATCTTCACCACCCATGAGCAAACCGATTTTTTGAGAGTTTAGTTCTTTAACTGGTTTGCGTTCCGATAGCTTACCCCTAAACAAAACACTAACGCTATCTGCAAGTTCAAACAGCTCTTCTAAATCCTGCGAAATAACAATAATACCACATCCCTCATTAGCAAGTTCTATTATCGCGTTTCTGATAAATTTAGTAGCGCCAATATCAACCCCCCATGTCGGCTGAGCAACAAAAAAAACTCTCGGCTTTTTAATAAGTTCTCTTCCGACAACAAATTTTTGCAGATTGCCCCCGGATAATGATGAAGCCAGTGGGTTTTGAATAGGGGTTCTAACATCATAATCATGAATGATGTTTGATGTGAGATTTTCCAAATTATTATTTTCAATTATGCTGTTTTTCTGAATTTCTGGATTGTTATGGTTTGTCAAAAGCGTATTTTCAGTCAATGTCATATTCATTACGGCGGAATGACCATTTCGCTCTTCTGGCATAAAGCCTATCCCCATTTGACGCCTCCTGTGAGGGCTATAATCTCTAATATCCACACCTAGAACATCTAGCACATCAATCGAATCTTTAGAGCGCCACTCCCCGGTTAATACTTCCATTAATTCACTTTGGCCATTACCAGCAATGCCAGCAATGCCGACTATCTCGCCAGCTTTCACATCGAGATTAATGTCCAACAGTGGGGTTGAAAAAGGAGTATTAGCGGGTCGACACAAACCTGATATCTTAACCAAAATTTTAGTACTTTTATGTTCAATTTTTTTTCGTACATTTTGAGGGTCATTGCCGACCATCATTTTCGCAAGTTGGCCTGTTGAAACTTCTGAACTGATGACCGTGTCAACAACTTGCCCACGTCTAAGAATGGTGGCACGCTGAGTGATTTCTTTTACCTCCTTTAATTTGTGTGAAATAAACAAAACAGAACAACCCGTCTTAGCTAGTATTTTCAGAATTTTAAAGAGCTGCTGGCTTTCTTGAGGCGTCAAAACAGAAGTGGGCTCGTCCATAATCAATAATTTTGGATTCTGCAGAAGGCATCTTAAAATTTCAACACGCTGCTGCTCACCAACAGAAAGGTCTCGAATATAAGTATCAGGATCAACGAATATTCCGAATTCTTGTGATTTTTCTATTATTGTTTTTCTGAGCTCTGGCAGTGGTTGTGTCTCACTCAAAGCCAGCTGAATATTCTCAATTACTGTGAGCGTTGGAAATAGTGAGAAATGCTGGAATACCATCCCAATTCCGAAGTTCCTCGCCTCTTGTGGGCCAGGTATTTTGATAGGATTCCCATTCCAGAAAAACTCACCCATGCTTGGCTCCAATAATCCATAAACCATTTTAACAAATGTGGATTTTCCTGCACCATTTTCGCCAAGTAAACCGTGTATTTCACCTTCAAGAATATTGAAATTAATTTTATCATTGGCAATGAATGAGCCAAATGATTTGCTTATATCATGACTTTGTAAGAGTGCAGAGCGAGGCTTCATAGATATTGTTATTTTCTTCTTAAATAGCTGAAGTTCAATAAAACTGGATTTTCCTATAATTTGCAAGAAAACTATAGGCAGGGTTTTCTTAATTACTTTGAATACAATTAATATCAGGAGGTAAAGTGATTGAAAGTTTAATTGTTAAACGTAAAGAGAACGTTTCATTTGCAATGGCTACGCTATCATTGCTATGTTTGAGCATGAAACCAAACAACACACAGATAATTTTGGGAACAGCCTCTGAATATGAGGGCAGAACATATCATCAATATACCGATTACGGCTGTACGCGTTGTGATAATGAATTAAGAGCAGAATACAATCCGCCGTTTTACACCAAAATCAAGGATACCAATGAGCTACTTTGTCCTAATTGTGCATTGAAGTTAGATAAATGACTATTAATTTTACCCCTTAACTTCACTTCCCCAAATAAAGTAGATACGGACAATATTCTAAGGCACATGGGCAAGAACCTAATATAAGTTAACTTTTTCTGTCACTCGACAAAATAAGGGGGATAGCTATTAAGCTATCCCCTCGTTATCTCTACTTTTTAGGACGTCATTTAGGGAGGAATTTAATGACAATTATTTATTACAAACTTTGACCGCAACGGGATAGTGCTAAGAATTGCCATGTGTGGTGCAAAATTTGGTGCACCTTTTCCTAAAAAAGGGCGGTTCAAAAATTATTCCTTTCCTATATTTCCCCTAAAACTAAAATTCTTTTTTAAATGCGGACAATAATGATGGAAGTTATTTCCTTATAGAGGATACAATTTTATTGAGGGAAAAATAATGTTTTCATTAGGTGAAAATCGAGTTATTACTTATTTTTGAAGAATAGCTAAAAAGTAATGTTATCGTTTTTGGTTACTTTTTATTTTATAAAATTACTATTTATAAATAATGCATCATTGGCATTTTGAAAATAGGAAGGAATATTTTGAGGAAGCATACCGGCGGTTGCCATTGTGGAAAAATAAAATTAGAAACAGAATTGGACCCAATGCTAGTCTCTTTATGCAATTGTGGCCGATGCAGGACATTATATGGGGCTGTGGCACTTGGGGCAATGTATGCTGAGGAAGAAGTCTCCGTTGTTGGGGAGACCAAAACATACGAGTATACTGGTGGTAGTGGTATGCAGGTGATAAATCATTTCTGCGGCGACTGTGGATGTCGTATTTACACAATAGCAGAGGCATTTCCTGGTATGGCAGCTTTTGTTGTTGGTGTGTTTGATAAAGCGACATCTTTTGAGCCCAGGGGAGAGATTTTTAC
>CABXZZ010000056.1 GCA_902516825.1 uncultured SAR116 cluster alpha proteobacterium | reverse complement strand
GAGAGTCAATGCGAAACGCATTTATATAATAAGTTTCTGGTCACGCGGGCAACCCTGGCGGTTGACCAAAAGTTGAACATGAGTTAGCTGAACATGTTTGCAGTTTTATGAACCAGAAGCGATAGAGACGTTCGTAGAGATTATGAGTATTAATATGAGCGAGCGAATATTAGGCACAGCCTCAAAAATCTTCTAGACGGAGAAAGCTAAAAAAGGGGACGCTAACCGATAGCTGAGGGAGTTTAATAGAAGCTTTGAAGCGAGTTTCTAAAGCCTCACTAAATTATGGAAATGTGCGGGCTTCTAGAGATTGTCGTTTTATCTTCTAAACATTAATGCTCAAATTTAAAACTAAAATAAACTATCATCTTTTACGGATAATTATCATTTATCATTACCTAATGCTGTTTTTGAATAGTCGGTATCGAAGTTGGGCATTCATGCTCCATTGTCTCTTCTGCTTTAGCAGCATAGAGCCATGTAAACTCCAACAATATCATTGAGAAGATTAGTAAATTTACTTTAATGAAGGTAGCCATCGTATTCTCCTATATCAATTCTCAAGAATGAATTTATAGTGAGGTTAGATTTGGTCCGTATTATGGCTAAAAATTGATAGCATCCATTAATCTCTAATTACCCCAGCATTTTCTAGCTGTTTTCGTCTAGGATACCACATTCCTTCGTTATCAGCTTGCAGTGTTTGTATTATGAAATCGGCCTCCACACCTCTTTCAAGCATGTATTTCATTTGTTTTAATATCTCTTTTTGGGTGTCTTCATATAGCCAAGAAGAGAATTCAAATGCGTTATTCCAACCCTTGTCTACTTTATTATTTTCGTAGTAATTTTTAATATTTACTGATGACCAGCTACCCTTATGAAAACCAAGCCAAGAGCCCCTTTCTAATACTCTTCTATTTCCCGCAAGAAAAATGTCTACGCAAGCACTACTACACTCACCGCTTACTAGTGAGTCTAACGCAAAATCAATAACAAGGTCTGATATATATTGACTCGCTTTTACAAGCCCACCAGATGAATTGAGTTGGATTATTTTTATATCTGGATTTTCTAACAAGATTCCATGTATTAAGTCTGCATCTTCCCAGTTTATCTCCGCATTGCTTTCAACAGTGGCTAAATCTGTATTGTAATGAAGTGTATTACCTTCAATGTATAACTTGTCATTGGCTACTAAATTCTGGCTAAATATAATAAAAATTATTGCTATTATAACAGTGCGCATATCTACTCTTCCTCTTAATTAAATTCTCAACTTGCAGGACAAACATTCACAAATAGCAAAAATGGAAAACCTGTCGTCTTTTATCGTGAATGAAGCTTCATCTTCTATTGCCTCAAGCTATCCGTTGTCATTATTATACCTCATAGGTATTTATGCACCGATAAAGTGAAAGCTTTTTGTAAATATCAGTTCAAGTTTTTCAATTTCAATTAAAAACTCAAACGTTTGTTCGAAGAATTCGTCATTTTAGAGCATGACGATTTTGTTCATTCCATTATTAACAATTCCTCCTGAAATTAAAGTTAAGGAAAAGAATATTATAACAATAATTATGAGGCGGAGTTTTATAACGGATTTTTAATTTACCAATTCAGGTATTTATAAGTTCCAAACAAAATATAGTCTGCGTCAACTTTTTCAGGTCTAAAACTTATTGGCATAACTTTGACACTATCATCGTTAATAACTTCAACGCTTATCTGCTTCTCAAATTCATCAAGCATGACGTTGATTGATTCAATGAACAGGCCAAGTTTTATTATAAAGCCGTCATGAACAGGTAGAATAGCAATATATAGCTTTAGCGAAACAAAGCGTTACCTGTTCAGCTATCTCAATATCCTTGAAATGAAGTCAGTCGCCATTGTTACATAATCACCTATACTTAATATATTAACTTCTATTCGGTGAAAGTCTCTTGATGTCTTTCCATTCTAATCCGTTGTTATTTAAATCAATGTCATTTGATTGTCTGTAGATATTTGTTTTCAATTAAACCATTTCATTAAATTCTTCTTTAACAACATCTCTATGTTCTCCCCTGATACCGAAATCATAGGTATCACCCCTACACACCATTCCTTTTTCTGCATACAACATGGTTGGTTCTAAAATTCCATAGTTAAATTCAACGGGTATTTTTTTGTAATTAAGATATGTTGTTAATTTCTTTTATACTAACAAGACATGGGACTTTATGATAGTAAGTGGAAGTGGGAAGCAAAATTGAAATTTAAAAAAATGAATAGTAGACGCCCCACTTTTATTAGTGTCGGAAACGCGATAACAGATGTGATATCATTTTCAAATGAAAAATTTTTGATTGAAAACGGCATGACAAAAAATGCGATGAACCTTATCGATTACAAGCGCTCAGAAGAAATTGACACTTTAATTCTTAAGCCATCTATCGTGGCTGGCGGTTCGGCAGCCAATACTGCCGCATGCTTATCAAAATTTAATTGTTTTTCTAATTTTATAGGAAGGGTAGGAAGAGATAAGTATGGTCACAATTATAAGAAAAATCTTGAAGAACAACTCGTAGAAACAAAGCTCGTCAATGATGTAAATCTTCCCACTGCGCGCTCATATATTTTTGTGACTCCTGACAAAAACAGAACTATGAATACATACTTAGGTGCATCCATAAACATGCATCCGAGTGATATACCAGAGTATTTGATTAAATCGGCTGATTTAGTGTATGTTGAAGGATATTTATACGACGCTCCAAAGGGACCAGAATGCTGGAGAAAGATTGGGGAATTATCAAAGAAATACGGTACAAAGGTAGCAATATCCCTCTCCGATAGTTGGTGCGTAGATAGGCACAGAGAAAAACTAAAAAATTTTATTAAAAATTATGCTGACGTAGTTGTTTGTAACAATGAAGAGTTAAAATTAATGTTTGGTGGTTCTTTTGATTCTGCAATTAGCCAACTTCAAAAAATAGTAAGAGGTGGGTCTGTGACTGACGGAAAAAACGGAGCTTTAGCTTTTTATGAAAACGAAATAAAAAGAATTGAGGCGTTTAATAAAGATAATATAATAGATACTACTGGGGCAGGAGACTTCTTTGCAGCGGGTTATATTTTTGGTCAGCTTTTAACTTCCGATCTGAGCATTTCACTTGAATTGGGAAGTATGCTTGCTGCTGACGCAATTAAACAAATCGGAGCTTCCCCGAATGAGAATATTACAAGGCAGGTTTTCAGAAGGTATCCTAAATTTGCTTTGCAATAATTCTACTTCATTCATCGCGTTTTAAGAGCCAGTGATAGGCTCTATTCATGCTTATAAGGAGGGTTCTAAGGTAATGCCGAGTTCGAAACGAGCTTTTTATGGTTTCATATATATAGCATTGCCTTTAGATGGATATTATTATCAGATATGCGTCTTAATATCGAATTCATTATACACTCTCGTGTTATATTCAGCTAGAGTTTAATGGTAAAGATATACAAATACCCTCTTAAGGATATTTGTAGAATATGCGTGTTATGAGATAAAGGGTCAATCAAGTAGAGTTGCCCCAGTTTCCATTTTTATAATCTTACCGTCTTTAATCATTGCGACTAACATTACCGCCTCTCTAGAGTTATCAGGGTAAGACATAAAACTATGGTCTACAAGAATTTCGTCATTCTCATACACAAGACGTGAGGATTCTTGGACAAATTTATCGTTTGTCATCATGCCAGCAACCATAGATGACCACTCCTCTTTTTTGAAAGAACTGCCTGATTTATGAAATACAGCTGTAAAATCGTCATGGAGCAAATTTAAATATGACTCCAAGTCTCTTTCAGCCATACACTGTGTTAATTTTTCGTGTAAACTCATTTGATTTAACCTTTTTAAATATTCAATTAATCTTTACGATGTTGTACTCTCAAGACAGTAATGTCTGACACTGATAGGTCTGTTGGTCAATAGTTGGTGTCGGAATAATTATGGTTTACCATTTTAATAAGCCGAATTCTCGATTAAGGATAGGTTTTCAAAGGGAGTAAAAAAGCGGGCAAAATACGATTGAAATAATTGATTTACGCTCTCAATTGATAGAAGAAGAAAATATGCTTGGCCCATTTGAAGGCCTTTATATTTTTTGAATTTAACCGGTAAAACATAAAATTTGAGTTTGATGTAACACTTTTTTTCTAAAGAAGAGTTTGTCCCAGTTGTTGTTTAACCTAAAACTGGTACTATGTATAAAGCAGGGGGTTTTAATTGTTGGGATTCCTCTAAATTTTCTGTCTGAGTCAAACGAGAGATTAGAAATCGTGTTTAACAGTGTCCTTAATGTCAAATTAGGTATTTTAAACGGCATGTCATTAGAAATTTCTAATGTAGGAACAAAAAATAGGATATGGCAGAATAATCGATGATTAACGAAACATGGTAACAAGCCGGATTTGATAGCCGCAACAGGTTAAACAACATATTCGTAAATTGAAGGATGTAACAGATTGCGATTTAAGATACACAATATTAAAGGTAACAAACTAAAAGAAAAATATATGTTTAGGTACTATGCCTGCGCTTACATTTTTATGATCACAGTAGCTATCTATTTCTATAATTTGAGTTGAAAAGTGCTGATTAAATAGGTGAAACTTGTTTACCCATTTGCCTAAAAAGTCTTTTTTTCGATTTCATTTAAGGTAAGCGATACGATTAATACGGTTAAATTATGGAACGCTAGAACAACTACGTTTAATGTGTTGCACTCAAACTCGATTAACTTAATCAAAATAATAATTTTCGTTACCCAATCATTTTGATGTTCCCCTGATAACGACAAATTCTTTTAAATTCCATTTTTGATTTAAATACACTTATAGAACCTCAAGTGACATTGTTAACCTACACCCATAGATATGTTAAATTGGAATTTTCTGCCTATTGTTGCTGCACCACCCGCATCCTTTTTTATCCATGTCTGAAGGATGAGACCAAATTGTTGGTACGATAATTTTACTAATATTTGACTCCTTATTTAATTATCTTATCGAATTTCACTCATGGCACCCATTGAATAGAGCGCATCAGCGCAACACTTTTTTTTGTCCCTTGCTATTATTTCATTATTAGCGATAAAAGCTTCAAGAGCGATGAAATCTAATTCTTTCACTACCGGTTCATGATTGTGTTTTTGTGCATAAATCTGACCAAAATTAAGCGATAATAATACTCTCTAAACAGTTCTAAGAATAAACTAGTTTAGTGCCTAAGTTGAAGACAAATCAGAAAAAATTTCCAAAAGTCTAAATTTTTAGGTTAATTAAATAGTAAATGGAATTGAAATTATTTGATAATGAAAAACTTAATTTTGCTAATATCTTTAGCCTGTTTTTATAATTTTAGTTGTGCATCAGCGCAGATAAATTTAATAGAAAAATATGAGAATGGTTTCATTTCTGAGACGGACAATTCTACAACCGTTGCTAAACAACCGAATGACTTAACCATATCAAATAGTGTTGGCGCTGATACGAATTTCAATGAAGAAAATATAATGTCTGATTTAATTAGAAAAGTAAGAAAATTTGACAACTTAAAAAATGAGCAATTTAAGAATCTGCAAGAAAATCATGAAACAATTGAAACGTTAAATTATGCTTTAGAGGCTATTCAAGATTTGGTTTGCAATAAAATGGAAAGAGGCGAATTAACTCTAAACAATTTACAAACATTAAATATAGACTGTGATAATTTCTAATGATTTTACCCTTTATATCAAGATAACAAAAAAAGACCCGCAGAAGCTCTCTAAACCCCCTCCATTTTTGCCCTACCATCTCCATCCTGTAATACTCCCTCAGTGCCTCTCTAAGAGTTGATTATAGAGTAAGGACTTTGTATCGTTCAGAGTATCAGTAAGTGTTATAGTATTCTTAATAAGGCCTGCCAATTACAATGAAAACGACTGACCATAAGCTTTCTTAATTGGGCTTTAGAATTGCTTTAAAACACGCGATTAATCCTTATTGTGAGCAGCCTCGTAAAATATATATATCAGGAGGAATTATCCACATGAAGAATATTTATAAAATGATAATGAATAGTTCTCGAAACCCATTGTCGAATATAGGCGATGTAAATACTCGACACTTGGTAATGCAAATATTGGCATGGATGTGGTGCATCATATTTAGTATGTCAGTGGGTTCTATTTACGTATTTCAAATAAGCGCCATAGCTCATGCTTTGATTATAGCGGGTGTCTTTATAACCTTTGGAGCTTTTGAGACAGCTAAGAGAAGACCACAATACTTTGGTGGACTTGGACGAGGCGGTGGTGGAGAACACGACTGATATCTTTTTATTTCACCATTTAGAGAGGTTGAACCTGACTCTGCTAGCCATACAAGAATATCTTTTTTTATACTAAACTAGCACAGTGACCTTTCTTGCATTACAAAATTCGGAAATCGCGTGGTGTAATAAAACATCTTCATCTTCATACCTGCATCTTTGATTAATTTGCTTGACGTATGCCAACATAGGTTTTCTATTTACGATGGTCATATCTTCCTTTTTCATTATTGAGCCGTCTAAATGGAGCTCAAACACCCAATAGTCATGATGAACGGAATCATACGCTTCCGCTTTTTTCATTCCACGCTTTTCTCAATTCTTTATAAAGCTCCTAAATATTCCCTCAACGTTTGATTACATTGTTTCTGGCTAAGTTTGCAACACTATAATTTCTTAGATATTTAGGTCAAGCCGAGATAAA
>CABXZZ010000055.1 GCA_902516825.1 uncultured SAR116 cluster alpha proteobacterium | reverse complement strand
TTTTATATTTTGAGGGGTGTGCAAAGATATGAGTTGCGTGTTAATAAATTTTAATTTATCACGCGATTCGAAAATACTATTACCCTAAAATATAGTTAGAATTAAATCTTAAGCGATAAAGTTGCCACATAATTTAGAGTTAAAAATATTTAAAGAGATTTCTTTGACCTTTGAAATAATAACAAAGCAAAAAAATGAGGGGCTCTATATTTTAGATTGGGTTTCCTGGCATATCGCAATTGGAATAAAGAAAATTCTAATCGTCTCTAATGATTGCACCGACGGTTCTATTGAACTTATCAACGTGTTAGCCGAAGATAACGAAAATATCAAACATGTTGATGTAACTGAAATAAATCTTGAGGGAAAAAGTGTAGGAGCTCGGACAATATCTAAAATCAACGAAATACTTCCGAATATGCGTGGCTCTTTTGTCTTTTCGATGGATATTGATGAATTCTTGTGTTTTCGTGAAAAGACTATAAATCATTTAAGCGAACTCAATTTTGATAAAGAAAAAATCTTTTCAATACGTTGGCTAAATTGTCTTCCTAACGATATTCTTAGTTTTTCAGACGAACCTACTTTTTCTAGAAATACGCGGGCTGTAGTCAAATCAAACCCTAAATTTCCCTATTCAATCGGATTTAACGGGAAACAAATGTGTTATATTAAAAAGGGTATAACACTCTCTAATTATCATTGCTTTTCAATAGATGGACGAGAAATTAGACAAGGAGAAGCAAGCGGTTTGTTTATAAAACACTGTGTAACTAATAGCATAGACGAATTTCTTTTGCGGACTGAAAGAGGGGAGGCTTCAGGTTTCTCAGATAAAGTAGAAAAATTTAATCATCTTGGTCAGGATATATTAGCTCGCGAAACAAGTAATTTTAAATATGCGATTGATCTATTTTTAATGTATGCAAGCCAACAGCTTAGTTCTGATATCGAATTAAACCAAAATATAGCTAGGAACGCATCAGAGATAAAAGCTAATTTTCTTTCAAATTCTAGAATTAGAGCTGCACAGAGTAAGATAAACAATTATTATGAGAGAAAATTACAAGAAATTCAAAAAAGCTACGTATCATCTATCGTTAAACAATTAAACCTTACTCATATAAATTCGTTAAATATCGAAAAATTAGAAAACTTTAATGAATCATTTTTCGAAAAAAATCAAAAAAAACCACATGACTACTATGTTCTTATGGCTCTTGCATATTTAATGGAGAACAAACACGAACAAGCTAGAAAATATTGTGCCACTGGCCTTGAAGCCTTTGCTTCGGTGAAGTTACTGGCAATGATGAGAAGCTGCATTTTAGAAGCCCCTTTTATTACCTACCCTTAGAAAATTTAGGCCAATAAACTGTTTTTTCAGATGTTAAACGTTCGATAAATTAATTTTAAAAAATATAAAAATGTTACCTATTATAAGGATCCGACACGCGAACAATGTCATCCTCTCCAAAATAACTTCCCATCTGAACTTCTACTACAATAAGGTCTTTATCGGTATCATTGCCGAGTGCGTGTTTTGCCCCTAGTGGGATATCAATCGAATTACCTGAAATTAAAAAAAGTGTTCTGTTCTCTAACTTTACGGTAGCTTTTCCCTGAACTACAACCCAGTGCTCAGAGCGCTTTTTGTGGTACTGCAGCGAGAGATGTTGGCCCGGATTGACGGTTAAACGCTTAACTTTGCAAATCTTGCTATCCAGTAGGTTTTCAAACATGCCCCAAGGACGATACTCGAACGTATGTTCAACTGCAGATGACAACTCCATAAATTTAATTTTTTGAAGAGCCTCTTTTACTCTCTCTGACTTACCTTTTTGCACTACTAACGTGGCATCGTCATCATCAACGATTATCAAATCTTTCACACCCACTGCTGCTATAGTTCTAGAGGTCGAGTGAATGAAAGTATTTTTAGTTTCCAGTTGAACAGAATAAGGCGCAAGATTTGAGACTTGTTCATTTGTCTCCAACAATCTGGATAGGCTATCCCAACTGCCAACGTCACTCCAATTACCCTTAAAAGGTACCATGGATATATTGTGCTCATTTTCAAGAATAGCGTAATCTATTGAAATAGAGGGGATTCTCTCAAGATATTCTTCTCTTAGAATTATTTCGTCTCCATTCTCATCTCGGTTTTCGTAGCAATGTTTAACCATTGCAAACAACTCAGGCTGAAGTTTCTTGAAACTATCAACGCATTTTAAGGAACTCACTACAAATATGCCAGAATTCCAAAAATAGTTAGTATTAGCGAGATACTCTTTTGCGACCGCAATATCTGGTTTTTCTGTAAAGCTTTTGACAGACTTTATGTCTTTGCGTCCAACAGCGTTTATATACCCGTAACCGGTATTCGGTTCTGTTGGAACAACCCCGAGTGTAACCCAACATTTTTTTAGGTTTGCCGCAACAGCAGCTTTTTTGATTATCTCATTAAAGATAATGGAATCCTCAATCCAATGATCCGCAGGCATTATTACAAGAATGTCGTCTTGATTAGCATTAAGGGCAGCAGCTAAAATAGCTGATGCAGTGTTACGTCCCATTTCTTCGAGAATATAAGAAACATTTAAATTATGTTTCTGAACCTCTCGACGACAAAGAAAATTATGCTCCTTATTACTTACTATCGTAAGTTTGTTCTCCTTGTTAAATTGGATCCTGTCTAATGTCTTGCCAAAAAGAGTAATATTTGGCAGAAATTCGATAAATTGCTTAGGTAGTGACGCGCGGCTTGATGGCCATAATCTCGAACCCGAGCCTCCTGATAAGATAACTGAATGGATATTTAATTCTCTAGAAGATATCATTCGCTAGTGCCCAATTATAAGTGGAAGTGAGACCATCTGAGAGGGTAATAGCAGCTTTCCAACCAATTTTATTTATTTTTCTTACATCAAGCCTTTTTTCCTTCATCCCGTCTGGCATTTTGGTGTCATATACAATACTCCCATTAAAACCTATTACCTTACTGACAAGCTCTGCAAAACTGCTTATAGAAATATCTTCTCCTGTCCCAATGTTAATAGGTTCTAACTCTGAGTAGTGTTTCAAAAGGTGAATACAGGCAGATGCTAAATCGTTAACATGCAAAAATTCACGCCTCGGGTTTCCGGTACCCCACACGCCTACATTATCATAGCCAGATAATTTAGCCTCGTGAAAACGGCGAATGAGCGCTGCAGGAACATGAGAAAATAAAGGGTGAAAATTATCATTTGGGCCATATAAATTAGTTGGCATTGCAGAAATAAAGTCGCATCCATATTGCTTTCGATAAGCTTGACATAATTTAAGACCTGCGATTTTTGCAATCGCATACCATTGGTTTGTTTGTTCAAGTTCTCCTGTTAAAAGATATTCCTCCTTTATAGGTTGACCAGCCCATTTTGGATAAATGCAAGAAGAGCCCAGAAAAAGTAGTTTTTCTACTTTATTTTCGTAAGCAGCCTCGATCACGTTATTTTGGATTTTTAAATTATTGAGCAAAAAATCAACTGGGTAGCTGTTGTTTGCATAAATTCCACCTACACGCGCAGCTGCCAAGACGATAACTTCTGGCTTATTTTTGTTCATCCAAGACTTTACGCTAAACTCATCAATGAGGTCTAACTCTTCTTTATCTGCAACCAAAAGTGATATAGGAAGCTTGTTTAGTGCTCTGCATATAGCAGAACCAACCATACCATTATGCCCTGCAACAAAAATTGACTTGTTTATTAAATCAAAATCAACCATTTTTGGCTGCTAGTTTCAAGTCATTTTCCATCATTTCACCCACTAGAGTTTTAAATGGTGTAGTACACTTCCAGCCAAGAAGACGCCTTGCTTTTGATGCGTCACCAATTAGTAATTCAACTTCAGTTGGCCTAAAATATTTTGGATCGATAAGAATAAGCTCTCTGCCCGTTTTGCTATCTCTACCTATTTCGTTAGCTCCTTTACCTGACCAGGAAATATTTATACCTACGTGTTCAAAAGCTATCTTTAAGAATTCGCGGACTGAGTGTTTTTCTCCTGTAGCGAGCACAAAGTCGTCTGGCTCCGTATGCTGTAAAATCCGCCACATGCCCTCAACATAATCTCGTGCATGACCCCAATCTCGTTCCGCATCAAGATTGCCTAAAAAAAGCTTTTCCTGCATTCCTAATGAAATTCTAGCGACAGCCATAGTAATTTTACGTGTAACAAATGTCTCACCCCTTGTAGGACCCTCATGATTAAACAGAATTCCGTTTGATGCGAAAATGTTATATGCTTCACGGTAATTAACTGTAATCCAATATGCATATAACTTTGCAGCTGCATATGGACTTCTTGGATAGAATGGTGTTTGTTCGTTCTGAGGAATTGCTTGAACCTTACCATATAATTCCGAAGTAGATGCCTGATAAAACTTAGTTTTATTTTCGAGACCAAGTATGCGAATTGCCTCTAGCAACCTTAATGTTCCAATCGCATCCGAGTTAGCTGTGTATTCCGGAGTATCAAAACTTACCTGAACATGGCTTTGCGCGGCTAGATTATATATTTCATCGGGTCGAACTTCTTGGATAATTCTTATCAAATTTGTTGCGTCCGTAAGGTCACCGTGATGAAGATAGAAATTGGTGTCATCAACGCGAGGATCTATGTACAGGTGATCAATGCGAGCGGTATTAATCATCGAGGAACGACGTTTAATTCCGTGAACTTCATAACCTTTTCCAAGTAATAATTCTACTAAAAGCGCTCCATCTTGTCCTGTTGCACCGGTGATTAAAGCCTTCATTCAGATATCCATGATCAAATTTTTTATCTTCAGAGCTAAAATTATCTCAAGCCAAACTTTAGGTAAACCCTAAAAAGTTCTGCACCCCATCATAAGCGAGATACCCACGTTTATTAAACTGTCATAAAAGTCTAATATCTCATGTGTAACTTCATTTAATTTATTTTTTTATGCGCTAATAAATCATAGGCGTAAAGCTGATTTCTCAGATAAACTTATTCATAAACGAAATAAAATCTGGAATCATTATTCACTCGAGTTATGCATAACGCAAAATTCTAGAGAGGCCCGTTCCATATCAACCTCAGCTTTTACTTGACTGCAAAATTGTGGAAAGTCATGTCGAAAATTTTCTAATTTAAAACTCATTTTATTTTTTTTATTTATTAAGAAGTTTTCTATGTTAGCGGTCACGGTTTCCACATAATCTTTAGCTATCAATAGTTGATCTTTTTCTCTGCAATGCATAATAATTCCTCCTCCTTGATAAGCTTGCATAATACCAAGTTTACGTTTCGAGTAGCTTTTTGCAGTATCTTTAGAGTTTCGTGTTAAATGGACGTAATATGCGTCTGCCCCAAAATTAATATCTAATCTGCCAAGTAACCATGACAATCTATTATCTACCTCAATATGGTAGTTGGGATATTTAAACCTATTAACTCCCAAAAAACGAGTGCGAGTTTCATGGCCTACTGAGTAATTTAAAAAGTGAGAGCATGCTTTTGCAAATGCGGTACTACCACATCTACCAGTTGATAAAACAAAAATATTCTTATATCTCAATAAGTACTCCAATCTAATGAAGTTCATCAATGCGAACTAGTTGTATTTTATTGGCTCTATACTTTTACTATATTAGTTTTGCTTACTACGTCCTTCAGGGTGTTTCTTGTATCAATTATTAGAGAAGCCTGTTGAGCAAGTAAGTTATAGTCTACATCATCATGGTCTGTTACTATCACACACACATCATAATGTGACAACTTTGTTTTATCCCATAAAATTGATCTCATCCCAGCAAGCTCCATAAATTGCCTAGATGGGAGAATCTCAGTTATATGTTTATCAAAATAATCTACAGATGCACCCTTCTCAATCAAACTTTTTATAATTGGGAAAGCAGGTGACTCACGTTGGTCATTAATATTTTTTTTATACGCAACGCCTAATATAAGTATTTCACTACCGTTAACCGCTCGTCTTTTTCTATTATTTAACTCCTCAGATATTTTTTCGACCACATACAGTGGCATATAGCTATTTATTTCTCCCGCCAGCTCAATAAATCGAGTGCTCATTCCCGTTTCTCTTGCCTTCCAAGTTAAATAATATGGGTCTATCGGTATACAATGGCCTCCAAGTCCGGGACCTGGATAAAATGGCATAAAACCAAAAGGTTTGGTTTTTGCAGCGTCAATGACTTCCCAAATATCAACCCCAACCTTACTATAAATAATTTTTAACTCATTTACTAAAGCAATATTTACCGCTCTGAAAATATTCTCAGTAATTTTAACTGCTTCCGCAGTCTCTGGAGATGTGACTGGAATAATTTCGTTAATAAAAAGTTTGTAAAATTTATTTGCAAGATTAGAGGCACTATTTCCATCCCCCCCTATAACTTTAGGAATTGTAGAGGTTTGAAAATGCTTGTTACCAGGGTCCTCTCGCTCTGGAGAATATGCAAGAAAAAAATCTTTACCTGACCTTAGACCTGTTTTTTCTAATTGAGGTTTTACTAAATCAGATAAACAACCAGGGTAAGTTGTAGATTCGAGAATAATTAACTGTTCTTTTTTCAAAGTTTTTGAAATTAGGTCAGTTGTGTTTATTATGAAGGAGAGATCAGGATCTCTATTAATACTTAACGGTGTTGGGACACATATTACGATAACATCCATTTCTGCTAAAAGTGCAAAATCTACAGTTGCAACAAAAAGACCGGCATTTATATGTGTTTTAAGATCATATTCAGAGAGCGTCTCTAGATAACTTACA
>CABXZZ010000054.1 GCA_902516825.1 uncultured SAR116 cluster alpha proteobacterium | reverse complement strand
ACCTAGCATGGAAGTTTTGCAGGAACATATGGAAAATGAAGCAGAATTAATCGCAAGTGCTGGTGGAAGTACAAATCCAGAAGATAATACAATTACGTTATGCAGCGACTAAAAATCTAGTAATATCTATTTTATTTATTAGTTATCTACCATCTGCCATTTATTCCAATGGTCCTCTACAATCCCCCTTTGGTTGGGTTACTTCACTTGTAATGGTGTCAAACAAATACGTGATAATTGAACTATATCATGTCGTTGAATGATAGTTAATGATATGAAAAGGATTTTAAACGTAGAAGCAGAATACAGTTATAAATGTGAGCACGAGACAGGTATTTGATTCTCATAACTCATGTCTATCTCTCCACTGACTATATTCGCTCTCATAATTCATGATGTAGTCAATCTCTGTGTTTTCCCATTCAAGATTTGATGGGTCGGCATTAGTGGGTTTGATCTCATCATGAATGGTTGGAAGGGTAGTACCTATTTCACCATTGATGGGAATATCTCTTTTGAAATGCTCATAGAATGCTCTTCTCATGGACTCTTCTAGTTCACTACTTTCCCCAAAAGCTGAATGCATTATGAAACTATCATGTACAGGTAATACGGGTTGGTCTTCTTTTTCGTAATGCATCATTAGGTTTTCAGCGATACAGCTATCAATGTATTGCAACTCATTCCCCAAACCCTTGAAGAACATATCTTCAATAGGCTTATGAGCGTCTAGGATAGCTTGTCTTAGGAACATCCAGTCAAATTCCACATCATTCAAATCAAGGTCTCTGGGCTTTGTAAGGAGTGTCGTTGAAGATTGCATCATGGCATTGAATGCCTCTTTAACAAGGTCTCTATGCTCCCCATTTAGAACTCTGTCGTAAGCGTCCTCTTCGCCCATATCTTCATTACACTGAAAGTAAATCATGTGCGGATTTAGCTGGGAGTAATCGTATTCACAGGTTTTCTTTGTATCCAAAGTAATATACTTACGATATTCGCTTGGTACATTCTGCCACCAAGCACGATAGAAACGTCCACCATTATCAAAACGTCCGTTAGAGAAGATACGAATTAATGTTCTCTGACTAAAATCTATGGGTGTCTTATCACCATCTCCATTCAATCTTGATTGCAAAGGCTGGTAATCTTCATCTTTTATACGCAAGTCTGGCCAATGTCTTGATAAGCAACTATTGATAAAGCGAAGGTTCTCACGCATCTTTATTGTTTGAGGTGTATCGTCATAATTAAAGATAGTTCGCACCCCATTAATTCTATCTCTTAAAATAACGCATTCAGCCTCCAAGTCAGGTTTGATTACTTTAAATGGATTATCTGAGATGGCTTTTAGCATCTCTAATAGCTTATCGTGTGCCACATATTTAGTAAGTTCACCTATACCTTTCTCTCTATCTAGGTAACCACTTTTTGTTTCCTCAATCATGCCTAATACTAGCATTCCATTATAGGCTGCTGTGGTTTGTTTATAGGTCAGATTAGGGTCACGATAGCGTGGGAATTGAGAATACCAATTCGCATTCTTATTAATGCTTAATTCTAATTCGGGAAGTATGTATGTGCCTTTCCATACCTCTTGCACGATGGATGCGATGGCGTATTCAAAATGCGTTTGTGCTTCAGAGTTGCGTTTACGCTCACGCCTTTCAATCTTAGTTATTTCATCTGAAATCTGCTGTGCAATTTGTTTTATGTCATCAATCATGAAACCAACCGATACAAGTAAGAAATAACTCTATCATTAATGATAATTCTGACGATGGGGTATAACCCCTCTAATGCCGCCCCTAGGGTTTTCTGTATCACCAGTTCTGCGTGGAATAATGTGGATATGAAAATGAAAAACGGTCTGACCTGCATCTTCACCAATATTCATCCCAATATTGAAACCTGTTATCTCTCTGTCAGAATCTATAAGTTTATTTTTTTGTGAATTTAATATCGCAGGAATTTCATTATGTTCGTTTGCATTACATTGAAAGTAAGTAACAATGTGTCTTTTTGGAATAACCAAGGTGTGAAGTGGGGTCACTGGATATAAATCTCTGATAGCAACAAAATGATTATACTCATCAACAATTCGGTCTGCTTCAATATTACAAAATACACAATTACTCACACAATTTATCCTTTGCATCCTATCCAAAACTTTTGAACATAATCTGATTGAATTGCTCTTTCTAACTCTGCCGTCTGCTTATGTCTCGTAAGATTTGTTTTCATAACTTTCATTAGTTCAGAATTTCTTTTTTCAAGTTTCAATATCAATTCTTTGGATGGCAATTTATTTGATTGTTTTGAATTTGCGGTTTTCTTTGAATAAACTAAATTCCACAAATCGTCTGAATACAAGTATGACCATGGAATAACATGATGCACACTCAATTCACCTTCTTCAATTTTCGCATTAGTTAAGAAACAAACCCTGTCAGGATTTTCTAAATCTAGATATTTATGAAACTGTGTAAGACTTTTTCTTTTAATATTCTCTTTATCTGTCCCCTTAACTTTGTTTGCAATTTTTGGGGATGAATTGAAGGTTTCAAGTATTTGTGTCCATCTGTAACTTATTAATTCCAGCAACAGGTCTGAGTTTGAGATTAATAGGGTGGGGTTATGTAAAATTAAATTATTTTCTTTTAGGTTTAGAGAATATAAATCTACATCTTTTTGAAATCTCCAACTTACATCTCGTTTGATTATTTGAACTACTCTTTTAGTATCAATAGAAATCTTATTCTGAACCTTTACAAAATATTCGGGCTTATTATTGTTGTACCTTTTTTGATAAAACTCTATTTGTTCTTTTACTAATTGAACAATTAATGGTTTCTTATTTATGTTTTGACCCTGCTCTAAATCAAAGAATATAGTTTGATTCCAATAATGCTTGAACATATTTACAGCTATATCTTCCAAAGCAATTTCTTTTTCTCTATTTTTTCCTTCTAGCAGACACTCAATTATCGCCCTAATCCAAGACATCTTATAGGTATTTTCAAAACTACAATTTCTTATACCTTCACTAATAAGTTGAAGCTGAGAATTTATATTAGTCATAAAGTATTTCTCTAGAATTTGTCTGTATGGATTAGCTATTTCCACTCATTATAGAAATAATTTGTTTGTTACGTTCTTCATAACCATACATTCGCATCATCAAAACAATGCCACAAATTATAAAGACAACTAACCATACACGCTTGGATAACATAACTTTGTACAAACCTTATTACTCACTCAACAAGAGTAACAGTTAACTGTAATAGTTATCAACTCTGTAGACCCATGCAGGATTCATACGAAATTTGTTTAAACACGTTCCTTTTGAGTATGGAGGATATTCTATTCAAACTGAAGCATTAGAGATGAATTCAGTGCTGTATAGAAGAAAACATATTCAAGCAGTATAAATGGGAATAGTAAAAAGTAGATGATGGCATGTTTTCATGATTTAATCTCCTAGCATGTTCATTTAAAAAGCTAGTAGAAAACCATGTTCAAAAATTGTGTTGAATGTGGCAGTATGAAGGTGATTCTTTATGAGAATAGGTAATATATGCACAACATCACAAAAATCGCTGTTGTATTCGTTCTCGCCCTGTTTGCCAATTCAGGGGGGGTGTTGGCAGATGTTATCAAAATTCAAATCACAAAATTTGGCGCATATAGCAAGGAAATAGTGCATATAAATGTCGGTGATGTAGTGGAATGGATACCAACTAACGAAGGGCACAATGTGGAATTCCTTATTGCTCCACAAAAGGATTTCTTACCTAAAAAATCTAAAATGAATGAATTGTATTCGTTGATTTTTGAGGAACCTGGTATTTATGTATATGGTTGCACACCTCATTTAAATACAGGTATGTTGGGGCTCATTGTGGTGAATACTGATTTTCATAATGTTGAACATGTTAACAACCTTAAGCTTTCTCCAGTAGCCGTTTCAGTATTGAAGAGGATGCTAAAAAAGGCATCGTCAATGTCAAACGCCAAAAATATCTCTAAATCTAGACCACCCACTCAATGAATGATAAATGGCGTTTTCAGAGTTACTTAAACTCACACATAACCTATTCACAAACAGTGTAGATTGACTTTCCACACCCTATCTTGCGAAGCTTAACTGTGGTCTTTTGACAAAACTAATTTTTTGCCGTAACTATAACATTAGGTGAAAGCGGAGTTGATTATGATAAATGAAGAGAATGATTGTTGTGCAAACACTTGTTGCGCGGAAGGTTGCTGTAGCGATGATTGTGCTAATAATTGCGAAGCTTCTTGCTGCGACAAAGGATGCTGTAGTGAAAATTGCAACGATAATTGCTGTTAAGTGGAAAATATAAAGTGGATTATTTTTTAGCAAAACCGAAGCCTAAACCTCTTACTCAAGATAAATTTTTGGCGCTTTTTAAGGAGAGTGAGGCAAAGGCTAAAGCAAACAGTAAAAATCAACAGACCAAAAGCTGTGGGTGCTGTTCTGCAGAGAACACGAAAAAATAAATCCCCCATCTGTGTAACACCTCATATATACATATCCACTATAGGGGGTATGTCCCATGCATAGGGGTATATGTGCCTATCACCTTTACCAATAACACTGTAAGTGAAGACACTATAAGTGTAGGTAATTAAGTATGTATTAAGACACTATCTATTACTCACTTCCCCTGTACTAATAACGCTAAGAACATGACTCCATTTAAGAGTCATACAGACTCACTAACACCTTCACAGTACTCAACATCATATGCTTACACACAGCCTGTCTGTGACTCTTAAAACGCCATTAATGAGTCATTGAATGTGGTATGAACAAGGTTAAATCGCAAACACCTAACTGTAGACAAAACTGTAGACAAATATGTGCCTGTTGACATGAACTGGCACTTAGATAAACAATGGGATTCCTTTGTATTTCAGTATTACTGGTGCAGTAAAGATGAACCATCTCTTCTCAGCCGCACCATTATCCATCGACAGTCCCACGGACACCTGCGTTAACCCATTGTTATACCTTGCTTTTCACTTGGTAGCGTGTGGGTGGGGTTTCCATGGTACAACATATAGTACAACAAAAAGAGGTATATTATCTCTGGCAAAAGGGTCGTACTTACTACTTCGGCAGACGTATTCCTAAGGACATTCAAGAGTATTATTCGTCTTCTAGAGTGGTCATTTGCCTTAAAACGCACATAAGAGATAAAGCACTTAGATTATCTCGTTCTTTTGCTCAACGGTTCGAAGACTATTGGTTGTCGTTAAGACTCTCAAAGATTGATGTTCCTGCAGTTCATCTGCTTAGAGATAAGCCTGTATCTACTTCAACGACACAAACATTGTCTGAAGCGTTAGAGCTATATCTAAGGCTTAAAGGCAATGGTAAGGATAAGGTCTTTCAAAGGGGAGCAGTAAGGAACATAGGCTCTGTAATACAAGTATTAGGAGATAGACCTCTTGATGAGTATTCATCTGCTGATGCAGCTTCATACAGAGATTATCTGTTGAACAAGGGACTTACCACTAACTCAGTCAAAAGGAACTTCTCCACCATTAGGTCTATTATAAACCTATGTATTCAAGAATATGGTCTTGATTGTCGTAATCCTTTCTCAAGGGTTTATCTTCCAGATTTAAACGAAAGTAAAAAGCGAAAGCCCATACCCATAGAAGACATAAGACAAATACAGAAAGACTGTATGGCGATAGATGATGATGTACGATGGTTGGTTGCTTTAATCAGTGATACAGGTATGAGATTATCTGAGGCGGCAGGTCTCCATATTAACGACATCAACCTCGATAACGACATCCCCTACATAGACCTAAAGCCTCATCCATGGAGAGGACTTAAGACAAAAGGTAGTCAACGACAGATACCACTAGTTGGGGCATCCTTATGGGCAGCTAATAGAATAAAAGAGACTAACTCTGACGCTGTCTATGCTTTTCCTAGATACAACAACACTCCAACTACCAACGGTAATTCAGCATCAGCGGCTATCAACAAAGGGTTAAAGCCAAAAGTGCCAGAAGGGTGTGTCATTCACTCTTTTAGACATTCCATGAGAGACTGATTGAGAGAAGTCCAATGTTCTGCAGATATGATAGACAAGATAGGAGGATGGTCTATCGCTGGTGAAGGACAAGCTTATGGAGATGGGTATAATTTAAACACTTTATTTCATAATATGAAAGATATTGAGTGTTATGTTTCTTTCACAGAATGAGTCTATCTTCTACGCTTTAGAGCGAATAAAGCTAATCTTATCTTGGGGATAAAAATGAATACAGCACACGATAGAGCAAACAGAATAAGTTCGTGGTCTGCGAGAGGTAGAGACCTTCTCTGGATTATGACTACAATAATAATATCTCACCTAGTTCTAATTACAATAATCGGATTTGAACTAACAAATGCGTTCATCCCAGCAAGCGTTTATCTGGTGTTTATGACTGCAATGGGAATACTTGGTAGCTTAGACGCCATGGACGACATTGCTGTTCAAGCCGATGACGCAGACGATGAAGAAAAACAAACAAAAGCTTGGAAACGCTTTAACGAAACCCAGTGGGGTGGATTTAAAGGTTTGCTAATAGGGTGGTTCGGTCTTACTGCGTTAGCAGAACTTTATGTTATGTGGTTGGCTTAAATCTTAAATTAAAAGTTAACCCCACCCACACGCTATCAAGTGAAAATCAAGTTATAACAATGGGTTGACGCAGGTGTCCGTGGGACTGTCGATGGATAATGGTGCGGCTGAGAAGCTGTTCGTTACCTTAGTCCTGCGCTAA
>CABXZZ010000053.1 GCA_902516825.1 uncultured SAR116 cluster alpha proteobacterium | reverse complement strand
ATTTCAGGCATAATAACTTGCCGTGCATATCGGTGTAACTGGGTCTCAGTTATGGTCATGAGCCGTTATACTTTCTGGTCCGTAGAACCAAATCCCCCGTGACCTCTCTGAGTTGCATCAAGCGTTAATACGACATTTAGGTTGGCCTGTGTAATGGGGGCTATTACCAATTGTGCAACACGCGCTCCATGCTCAATATTAAACATATTCTGCCCCAAATTTATCAGCAAAATTTTAATTTCACCTCTAAAGTCGCTATCAATCGTTCCAGGCGCGTTTAACACAGTTATACCCTGTTTAAAGGCAAGCCCAGATCGTGGCCGTATCTGAGCTTCCATGTTAGATGGCAGGCTTAATTTTAACCCTGTTGGAATCAAAATTCGCTCTAATGGGGATAATTCTATCGGCTTGTCAATTGCCGCGAATAAGTCAATTCCAGCTGCCCCATCGGTTTGATAGCTTGGGATAGGTAGGCCCTTAGCATGTTCCATTAGTTCAACATTTATATGAAGGGGGTGGCTCATATATTCTTTTTCTTTTGAACACCAGACACATGAACATCAGAAAAATAGTCACTAATTCTGCGCACTAATTTTTGTGCTATTGCTTGTTTACTATCAGTATCCCAATGTTCTGCGCCTGTCTTGGACAAAAATAATATCTCATTTAGGTCAGAATTAAACACAGATTCTCCAGATTGAAGAACTGAATTTGCTAAAATCCAATCTGCGTTTTTACGGGCTCGTTTGTCATCTGCATTTCTCTTAAGAGAATCTGTTTCAGCTGCGAACCCGATTACCAGTTTTGGTCTTAAGGGGTGGTGACCTATCCAAGATAAAATATCAGGTGTTTCGGTAAGAATGAGCTCTGGTGGACTATTATTAGATTTTTTAAGCTTTGCGTTTGCTGTTTTCTTTACCTGCCAATCTGCAACAGCCGCCGCACAAATAACACATTCTACATCTAGCTCGCCAACGCAAGCCTGCTTCATCTGCTGTGCAGTCTCAACCTTAATAAGGCGCACATCTAACGGTGCTTCAAGGGATACTGGCCCTGAGATGAGGCACACATCTGCACCTTGCTCAGCACAGGCTGAAGCTATGGCATAACCTTGCTTTCCAGAAGAGCGATTGCCAATAAAACGCGCCGGGTCTATCGGCTCCAAGGTTGGACCTGCTGTTATAAGTATCTTAATTCCATCTAGTGGTTTGGTTTGCGTTTCAGTAGGAAACATATCTGCGTTACGGTGCTTCTGGAGCAGTTTTTGCTGAATTTGGGAGATTATAAACCCAGTTTCAGCAAATCTGCCAGATCCAGTTTCCCCGCACGCCGTATCACCATTATCTGGCCCTATGAAGGAGATGTTTCTGCTTTTCAGCTTAGCGCAATTCTCCTGCGTTGCGGTATTGGACCACATATGTGGGTTCATTGACGGCGCAACAAAAATAGGCGCGTCTGTTACAAGACAAAGCGTGCTTGCAAGGTCATCTGCTAACCCATGAGCCATTTTTCCTATAAAGTTAGCTGTTGCTGGAGCAATTAGAACAAGATCTGCTTTACGCGCCAGTTGTATATGACCCATTTCTTGCTCGTCGGTTAAGTCAAACAGCTCTGAATAGCCTTTATTTCCAGTTAAGGCTGACACAGATAGCGGCGTGATAAACTGTTGTGCTGATGCGGTCATAACAGCTGTTACTGAAAACTCAAAATCCCGCAATCTTCTTATGAGTTCAAGCGCTTTATAAGCGGCTATACCCCCTGTTATTATTAATAAAATCTCAGGCTTTCGATCATCATCAATTACGCTTATTTTAAGAGTATATGGATCCAGATTAAACCCAAATTTAGGCGCAATATTAGATAATTTTCGAGCTTGGTTTAATGGGAGATGTTCACGGCGTCTATAATTGCTTAATGCACTTGGACCAACGCCAAGTAATTTTTGAAGGTTATCCGCACCCCCAAATGCATCCATTAAATAGCTTAAAGTATCATGATAATTCATTTTTTCACATTATGGTGAATATTTCACATATTTGAATTTAACGTCAAAAAAGTATAATAGCAACGCTTATTGAGATACCTGCAATAATCCAACCTAAATAAGATATAAAATTAGATTTTCCGTAATTGGGTTTATTGGGTTTTGTTGCATTTGCGTTGCGTTCATAATCATCCAATATCTTTGGCACGATTCTTAAAATGCGGTCTATATCTTTAAGCAAATGTTGTAATTTCAAGGTAAAACCAGTCTGAGCTTGAATCCATTCTGATGCCAGAGGTTTAGCTAGCAACCAGATATTTGTGTTTGGGTTAAGACTGCGTGCAACGCCTTCTGCCATTACCATTGTTTTTTGCAATATATTAAATTGAGGTTGCACAAATATGTCAAATCTGGCCGAGATTTGTAATATTTGACCAAGTGCTTTACTAAGCTCTATTTCCCCAATGGGTTTGTCCATTATAGGATCTACAAGTGCTCTTAAATTCTGCGCAAACAAGGCGTGGGAGGCAGATTCTGGCAACATACCTGCATCATAATGCAGCTGGGCAACTTTATCATAATCTCTTTCTAGCAGAGCAATGAGCAAATTCCCAAGGAAAAACCTATCTTCAGGTTGAAGGCTACCCATTATTCCAAAATCGATTGGCACTAATGTGCCATCAGAAGTTATAAATATATTTCCTGGATGCATATCCGCATGGAAATATCCATCCCTAAATACCTGATTAAAGAAGCTTGTTGCTGCTCGTTCTGTGATTTCCTCAATCTTATGACCCGCTGCAATAAGCCCATCTACATCGTCAATCCGAAGACCAGAAATCCACTCGGACACGAGAATATTCTCGCTGGTAAGGTTATGCTCGATCCAAGGAACACGAATTCCATGATCTGACGCCGTATTATCGCGTAATTTACCGCCAGCCGCCGCCTCCATTCTCATATCAAGCTCCAGCTCAGATAATTGCTTGAACTGCTCAACGGCGATAACGAGTCGCAGTCTCTTGAGCCTTGGAGCTAAAAACTCCATTATTCTTGCAAGAGCGGTAAAAACCGCAATATCGGCAGCCATTCTCTTATGAATATTAGGTCTGAGAATTTTTACAGCTACATCACGCCCGTCCATCAATTGCGCTTTGTGGACTTGCGCAACCGAAGCTGCAGCGACAGGCTTTTCATTAAAAAAAACAAAAATTTCGTCTAGTCTTTTACCTGTTTCTTTTTCTATTGTTTCTTTTACAAGTCTTGATGAAAAAGCAGGGAGACTGTCCTGAAGCAAGACTAGCCCGCGCGCAATATCTGGGCCGAGTAAATCTGAGCGAGTGGATAATGCTTGTCCAAACTTAATAAAAACAGGACCTAATTTTTGTAATGCAATGCAGAGCGTCTCGCCAGCGTTTTTTCTGCTATTTCTTCCAGCGATAAGAAAGTCTATAAACCTGAAAAAATTCCTCTGCCAGCTAGGTAAAGGGGCAAGTCTGCTTATGTGGCCAAGTGCCCCTGCCCTTCCAAGCACAAAACCAATATAAGGCAATCGTAATATTGCAATTAGATAAGGCATTAGTCTAATTTCCACCCTGAATGGATTGCAGCAATTCCTCCGGACAGATTTCTCACTTTTATTTGTGCCATTCCTGTGTTTGCCATCATCGAACATAGCTCAGCTTGTGATGGAAACTGGCGAATAGATTCAACTAAATATTGATAGGACTGGGCGTCGCCGGCCACGATTTGCCCTAGTTTTGGAAGAACATTAAAAGACCATCTATCATAAACATGAGATAACCAGGGGTTTTTGACATGTGAGAATTCAAGACAGCAAAACCTGCCACCGGGTTTTAGAATCCGAACAATTTGATTTAAAGCTTTCATCCTGTCGGGTACGTTCCTCAGTCCAAACGCGATGGTAACTCTATCTACACTACTTTCTGCGAGGGGAATAGCTTGTGCATCGCCAGCTAACCAGTTCAATCTATTTTGAAATTTGTTCATAACTCTTCGTTTCTGGCCAGCGGCAAGCATTTGCTTGTTAATATCAATCACATGTGCAAATTGGCCACCCCTTTGCAAAAACTTTAAGGAAACATCTCCTGTTCCACCAGCCAAATCAGCCAGTATTTGGTTTGGGCGAGGTGCCATCCAGTCAAGTAAAGCTTCTTTCCACAGCCGATGCACACCGATGCTCATCAAATCATTCATTATGTCATATGAGGACGCAACTGAATCGAATACGCCATTCACCAAATTCTGTTTTTGACTAAGCGCTACAGTGCGATATCCGAAATCAACTTGTGTATCAGGCAAAGGGTCTAAGTTATTCTGGGTGTCTGTGCTCATGTATTCGGTTTCCTGAAAATAATCATGTATCAAATAATGATGTAGGGCGATTGTATTCTCTCTTCAAATATCCAATCTATTATGTGATGACGTTATAACAGGATAACCCTACAAGAGGAAATTGAAGATTGCCAGAATTACCAGAAGTCGAAACAGTCAAGCGTGCTATTGCACCTATGACAATAGATAAACGAATTACAAATGTATTTGTCGGCTCAAAAGGATTGCGCTGGCCTTTTCCTCGGTCTCTTGAAAGTGCGCTCAATGGTAAGCGTTGCGGAGCCCCCACAAGGCGTGGAAAATATATTTTAATTCCAGTTTCTAAAAAACAAGTTTTGTTAATCCATCTTGGGATGTCGGGTTCGATTCGTATCTACCCAAATCGTCCAAATTTGAAAAAACATGACCATTTTGCGCTAGGCTTTGAGGGGGATGATTGGCTCGTTCTTTGTGACCCGAGGAGGTTTGGTTTTGTTGATTTGTTCTGCGAATCTGAGATAGAGTCTCACTGGCTTCTGAAAAACCTTGGCCCTGAGCCACTCTCTGAAGATTTTACGGTTGATTATCTTGTAGCTCAGACAGCAGGTAAAACATGCGCTATAAAGACATTTCTTTTAGATCAGACAAAAGTGGCGGGAATTGGGAATATTTACGCGGCAGAAGCATTGTTTATGGCGGGTATTTCTCCCAGACGACAAGCAAAGACTATAAAGCGAGCGAGGGCAGAGAGGCTCGTTACAGCTATTCAATCAATTTTGCGTAAAGCGATTGATGCTGGGGGAACAAGCCTACGTAACCATATGCAGCCAGGCGGAGAAATAGGATATTTTGTGCAGTCACTGCAGATTTATGGAAGGTCTGGTGAGCATTGTGTGAAATGTGGCTCTATTATAAAGGAAATGAAGCAGACTGGACGTACAACTTTTCATTGTAGCTTGTGTCAACGTTGATTCCTGTTACTATTATTCATCAGGATTAGGATTTATTTAATGATTATTTTAAAGTTAAGAACCGCCTTGACTATCCAAATGACGGCTCTTTTTTTTGTTTTATTAACTGGCATCATCTTACCAAAACTAGTCTATTCCCAAAAGTCGGATACCTTTAACTTCATAGATGATATCCCGGTGATGAAAACTATGAATGTTGAACCTGAATTTAGCTTTAGTTTCGATTCTCCATCCGGCCGCATAATCATTCTGATAGCAACTTCAGATGAAAAAAAAGAATCCATCATACAATTTTATGATGAGATAATGCCACAACTTGGATGGATGATAAAAGGTAGCGATTATTTACGTGGAACAGAGAAATTTCAGTTGATATCTTCTCATAATCAAAATGGATTAATTTGGCGATTAAGCATAACTCCTAAATCAAATAATTAGCCCTTAAATTTGGCAGAAAAACAGCATCTATGGGTTGACTTACTGGTTTGTTCGGCATTATACACCAATTTTATTTTTTGTAATTCGTGGAAGGTAGCCAATGGCGAATCATAAGTCAGCAAAAAAAAGAATACGCAGAAATCAAGCCAGAGCCGAAATAAATAAGTCACGAATCAGTCGAATTCGCACTTTCGTAAAGAAAGTAGAGTCTGCTATTATAATAGGTGATGCAACCGTTGCTAAAAAGGCTTTAAACGAAGCACAGCCTGAAATTATGCGCGGTGTAAGCAAAGGCGTTTTGCATAAGAATACGGCTTCAAGAAAAATGTCTCGACTCGCCGCAAGTGTAAAAAAAATTTCGGTTAACGCCGCATAGGTTTTTGCTACGATTAAGTTCTATACACATAATTTTAACGTAAGGGGGTTTGAGCCCCCTCTTTTTGAATTTGTAGCTAAAACTGATTCGTTTTTCTAAGAGATTGAATCTGTTACATAACCCATTTATTCTCGAAAATTAGATAAAAAGATGTCAAGTTCTTTATCATAGAAATAAAAAATTTATTTCTTCCTCTGCATTAAATTCCCGCTTGATTCAAAGTTTGTAACAGGGGTATTCTTCAATGATGAATTGATGAGGCTAAGCTCGTCTATTAACCTTGAATAGTTTGTCAGGAATATCTTGTGGAAAAAGACTTTTATAAAAAAGACGAAATTTCTAATACAAACAGAGAAACAGCTATTCAAGAAGATACTAAACAGATTGAAGGTGTTAGTAAAAGCGCATTACCCCATTCAGACGAACAATGGGTAGAAATTAGCAACCATATGAGAATGGAAATTGGAGATACAGCGTGGCGTAACTGGATAAAGCCACTTCATTTTGCTGGTGTGGAATCAGAAATCATTTTGCTTGAAACTTCAAGTAAATTAGTTCGTGATAGAGTGAGTTCACATTATTCTGATAAATTGCGTATTGTCGCTAAAACACTGTCTCTGCCTATTTCCGGATTTGAGATTGAGTGGAGCGAGAAGTCTCTCGTTATTGATTCAAACTCCTCCCATATCAGCAAACCACCTAGAATTACCAAAATGCAGGAAGGGGCTAGAAATAATCAAGCAATATATTCTACCCATGGCCTTGATCCTCGTTTCACATTTTCAAATTTTATTGTTGGCAAGCCCAATGAGTTAGCATTCGCTGCTGCAAGACGTGTTGTGGAGAGTGCAACAGCTGCCTTTAACCCTTTATTTTTATATAGTGGTGTCGGTCTTGGTAAGACACATTTAATGCATGCAATAGCCTGGGAGGTTAATTCGCGTCAGCCTGGTCGAAAAGTTATGTACCTTTCTGCTGAGAAATTTATGTATCGTTTTATTCAGGCACTTAGACATCATGATACAATGACCTTCAAAGAACAGTTCCGTTCAGTTGATGTATTAATGATTGATGATGTTCAGTTTATTTCTGGTAAAGAATCAACACAAGAAGAATTCTTTCATACG
>CABXZZ010000052.1 GCA_902516825.1 uncultured SAR116 cluster alpha proteobacterium | reverse complement strand
TACCGCAGGTATAGTAAAATCTCTTGGGCTACCAATCAATATGAACGGAAAAAGGGGTAGGGAAGTAAATCTCTCACCTCCATTATTAGGTGAACATAATGATGAAATCATGAGTGATTTTTTAAATATGACCCCATCTGAAATTGCAAAATTTAAACAGAAAGAGTCGAAAATATAATGACTTACATAAATGTTACTATTGATGACGTTCAAATTTATTCTGTATCCATCCCTTTAAAATCAAGAATAAAGATGGCAGGCGTTTCATTAGACTCTGCTGACAATGTGATTATTAAAATTGCAGGACATAATAGCTTGGTCGGTTGGGGGGAAGCATCATCTGCTCCAACTATGACTGGGGAATTTGTTGAGGGAATGGTAGCCGCTTCGAAGTTTTTGGGAACAAGGATTGTAGGATGTAACATAAGTAGTTTGCAGGATATTAAAGATCTATTGGATACGCCTTTATATTCTAATGAAGGGGCAATTTCAGCGGTGGAAATGGCTATGTTAGATTTATTTTCTAAGTCAAACAATATCCCTCTTATTGAGCTTTTTGGAGGTTCAAAAAGACAATCAGCACGTGCCCTATACATGATTGCAGGTGGGACGCCAGAAGAAGAGATATCTAGAGCGACGGCAAAGCAAAAAGAGGGATTTAACGCTTTTAAGATAAAAGTAGGTTCTAATGAGGTACAATATGATATCAAAAGATGTAATTCAATACGAAAAGCACTTGGTAAATCTGCTTTCATTTCCGCGGATGCAAACGAAGGTTTTGAGTTAAAGGAAGCATGTGAATTCGCTGCTAAAGCAAAACAAGCAGGCATAGACTTTTTCGAGCAACCAGTTTCTGCCAACGATGTCTCTTTGATAAAAGAAGTGGCTTCTTTGAGCTCTGTCCCTTTGGGTGCAGATGAGGGTGTTCATAGTTTATCTGATATCTCTGAGCTCGTCTCGGTATCTGCCATAAAAGGATGTAGTCTCAAGACGATAAAATTAGGCGGAATGATGGCAGTGATGGAAGCCGCAAGGCATGCGCATTCTTTAGGCCTAAATATAAATCTCGCGGGAAAAGTAGCTGAGACAAGTATAAGCGGAAGCGCCGTTTCAACACTATCCTGTCTCGTTCCAAATATAAATTGGGACGTAAGCATTACCAATCAGTATCTTGATATAGATCCTGTGAATAAAAGTTTGGATATAAAAAAGGGAAACGTATATCCCTTAGAGGGTGTAGGACTCGGGACCGAAATTGATTTGGAAAAATTGACTCCACATGTCAAGGGTCATTTCAAATGCGAAACAAGCTAAAATTCCTTTACAAGAACAGGCTTTTTTAGCTTTTGTGAAATTTTTAGAAAGATTCTAAAAAAAAGTTTGAATATTTTTTTTCTACATGCTTATCATTATCGATATTATTGAAACAATCTTTTGGAGGAAAAAATGCGATCGATTATTAGATCTGCGGCGATTGTTGCAATAGCTTGTATGGCGTCTACATCTGCAGTGGCAGGAAGTCATTCCTCTTGCCCGGAGCAGGGTGGTACGTTAAAATACGGAGTTAAAGCAGAACCGCCAAACTATGATATGCACGGCACAAACTCATATGCCATCATGCACTTTGTTGCACAGCACTATTCAACATTGTTGACTTTTGACTGGGAAAATTTCCCAAAATTAGAAGGCGATATAGCTAAAAGTTGGGAAATGGCGGACGATGGTTTGTCTTACACATTTAAGCTACATGAGAACGTTAAGTTTCATGACGGTACTCCATTAACTTCTGCTGATGTTAAAGCTAGTTATGAGAGGATTGCTTTCCCACCAGAGGGCGTTTTGTCTCAAAGAAAAGCTTTATATGGAAGCTTAGAGAGTGTGGAAACACCCGATGATTACACGGTGGTATTTAAATTAAATAGCCCTGATGCTTTTATGATGGATGGCTTCGCATCTCCATTTAATGCTATTTTTTCTGCCAAAGATCTTGAGAAAGATATGAACTGGCATAAGAAAAACGTAAATGGAACTGGACCATATAAATTTGTTGAGCATGTGAAAGGTGAATCATATATTGCTGAGCGTTATGAAGACTTCCATCATGGAGACAATTGTCTCGACAGAACAGAGGGTTATAGAATTAAGAATCTTGTAGAACCTCTTGTTGGTGGTCAGATTATGGCAGAATGGAGAGCAACTGCTCCTCCAGAAGTGAAGTCTCTCACTGAACAAATGGGCGATGATTATACAAATCAGGCTAAAACACTAATGACTTTATGGGTTGTTTCATTAAATAGTGAAACAGAAGCCTTTAAAGATGTAAGAGTTCGTCAAGCTCTTAATCTTTGCATTGACAGACATGGTGGATTGCCAAAATTGGCAAAAATAACATTTACAGCACCAAGGCCATCAGGCTATTTATTGTACGATACAAAGTATGCTCTTCCTGACGATGAGCTTTATCAGCTTGTAGGCTTTGGCCCAGATGCTGAGGCAAATAGAGCTAAAGCTAAGGAACTCTTAAAAGAAGCTGGTTATGAAGGGTTAAAGTTTACTTATAGTAATCGTGCTGTGGCGCATCCATATGACCACATTGCTATTTGGTTAATGTCTGAGTGGAAAAAATGTGGGTTAAACCCAGAGATGATAACAAATCCAACTAGTAAGTTTGTCACTATCAGAAAAGAAGGTGGTTTTGATGCTACGATTGATTGGGCGCCTTCATTTCTTCCTGACCCAACCTTGATGCACTTCAAATATCTCTCCCGAGATGTAAATCCCTCAAATTATAGTAGGGCTACAGACCGAGAGTTAGATGCACTATTTGATGCACAAAAAGGAGAGGTTGATTTTGAAAAGCGTAAGGCGATAGTCCACGAGTTTGAAAAGAAAGCGTTGGAGCAAGCATATGTTCTTCCGGTAACTTATACAGACAGAGTGGTCTCTCTTCATAAAAGCGTTAAAGGCTATGTGATTGCTAATTCTCACATTCTAAACAACACTTTTAGAGGCATCTATTTAGAAGACTAAAATACATAAATAAATTGAGCGCGAAATTTTCGCGCTCAATTTTTATTGATGGAAGCCACAAAATGACAAATTCCCCGCTTTTAGACATCAGCAATTTGCAAGTCGAATTCAAGTTGAAAAATGGCGTAGTAAGAGCTGTTGATAACGTTAGTTTCCAAGTTGATAGGGGGGAATTTCTTGCTATCGTTGGCGAATCTGGTTGTGGTAAGTCAGTCACAGCTTTATCGATAATGAAACTACTTCCCAAAAGAGTTGCAGAAATTAAATCCGACTATGTTAAATTTGATGGCCAGGATTTGACAAATTTTTCAGAGACTGAAATGAGGAAAATTCGTGGTTGCCGTATGTCAATGATATTTCAAGAGCCGATGACTAGTCTTAATCCTGTTTTGACGATCGGTGACCAACTTACAGAACCTCTTATTACTCATCTTGAAATGAATGCTGAGGAAGCCACTAAAAGAGCCGTTGAGCTTCTTAATATGGTAGGCATACCAGAGCCGCAAAAACGTTTGTCTCAGTATCCGCATCAATTTTCAGGGGGAATGCGGCAAAGAGTAATGATAGCAATAGGATTGGCTTGCGAGCCGGACCTTATCATTGCCGATGAGCCTACCACCGCTTTGGATGTAACAATACAAGCTCAAATTTTAGAATTATTAAAAGATATTTGCAGTCGCATGGGGGTCGCAGTTATAATGATTACCCACAATCTGGGTGTCGTTGCGGCATATGCTGATAAAGTTAATGTAATGTATGCTGCTAGAATTGTAGAAAAGGGCAAAGCATCAGAAATTTTTGCGAGCCCGTCACATCCTTATACAATTGGCTTGCTGCGCTCTGTCCCAAGAATGGATAAAAAAAGAGGAGGTCGTCTTGCAACAATAGATGGCCTACCTCCAAATTTAATGGCACCGCCTTCGGGTTGTCGATTCCAGCCCCGCTGCCCGATGTCAACCGATGCTTGCTCTGAAGTGCCGTTTTTGAGCAACAGAAAAGGCAGTTCCAAACATTCTGTAGCATGTTTTTATTCTGAGGATGCATTGAAGAAGGGGTCCTCAATTTATGTTTCTGATAAAGAGATTTTTGAACCAATAAACGTCAAAAAACAAGCTCCATTGCTTTCCGTGAGAAGTCTAAAACAACATTTCGGAGTGTCATTTAGGAGTGGATGGTTATCAAGTATTTCCGGAACGGTTAAAGCGGTCGATGATGTTTCTTTTGACGTTTATCCTGGAGAGACGGTCGGATTAGTCGGCGAGTCTGGATGTGGAAAAACTTCTGTTGGTCGGGCAATTTTACATTTAAATCTGCCGACCGGGGGACAACTTGAATTTAACAGTAAAGATTTGAATGAAAGTTCTATAGCTTTGGTTCGACAAGACATGCAGGTTATTTTTCAAGACCCATTTTCTTCTTTAAACCCCAGAATGACAATTGGAGAAATACTTGAGGAACCTCTAAAAGTTCATAATATAGTGACTGAAACCGATGCGCGTTTTGAAAGAGTAGGTCAACTTTTAACAAAGGTTGGTCTATACGCATATATGCGTGATAGATATCCGCACGAACTGTCTGGAGGGCAAAGACAGCGGGTTGGTATAGCCAGGGCACTTTGTATGGAACCAAAATTAATAATTTGCGATGAGCCTGTTTCAGCATTAGATGTTTCCGTGCAAGCTCAGATTATAAATCTTCTAGAAGATTTACAGAGGGAACTTGGAATTGCGTACTTATTTATTGCTCACGATCTTGCGGTGGTAAAACATATTTCGCACAAAGTTATTGTCATGTACTTAGGAAAAATTATGGAGATTGGTGATGGAGAGACAATTTACCAAGAACCAAAACATCCCTATACTAAGGCCCTTCTTGATGCAGCACCAATTCCAGACCCAAAAATAGAGAGAAATAGGAAGAAGATAATTCTGAAGGGCGAGTTACCTTCACCATTAAATCCTCCGCGTGGCTGTGTTTTTTCATCAAGATGTAACTTAGCGACAGATGACTGTAAGGAAATTATTCCGAAACTAATTAATTTCAGTAAGGACCAATCAGTTGCTTGCATCAAAGTTGAGGAGGTGAATTGATGTTAGCATATACATTAAGAAGAATTTTGCTAGTAATACCAACCTTGTTGGCCGTGGCAGTATTGGTGTTTTTTGTGCTGAGAGTTGTGCCAGGAGATATTGTTGAGATAAAATTGGCCGCCGAGGGAGGAATTATCTCAGCTGAAGAAATTCAGAAGGAAAAAGAGAGACTCGGTTTAGATGACCCCATAATGGTTCAATTTTATAAATATATGATTGGTTTGCCAAGGGGTGATTTGGGCATCTCACTGTGGACTGAAAACAACGTCACAGACGAGATTGTTAGTAGAATAGGGTTATCATTAGAGCTAGCGATATTATCCACTATTATGGCTATTATAATAGCATTTCCCCTAGGTACAATATCTGCTTTATATCGAGGCTCATTTATAGATTATGTTATAAGAATAATAACAATCGGCGGTATTGCAGTGCCATCGTTTTGGTTTGGTATGTTATTGATAATGTTAATATTAGCTACCTTTGGGAATTTGCCTCCATTGGGCACAGTAAGCATTTTTGATGACCCTAAAACTAACCTCTACCAAATGATTTGGCCAGCGCTATCAGTTGGTTATAGATATTCTTCGGTTGTAGCTAGAATGCTCAGGTCTTCTATACTCGAAGTTCTTTCTGAAGACTATATCAGAACAGCAAGAGCAAAAGGAGTGTTCGAGAGAATAGTTATCGTAAAACACGGGATGAGAAATGCACTATTACCGACTGTCACTGTGATAGGATTGGAATTTGCGTTTTTGTTGGGTGGGTTAGTGGTAACAGAGTCTGTTTTCAATTTGAATGGTATAGGAAAATTGTTCGTAGATTCAGTTGTTAGAAACGATATGAATCTGTTACAGGGACTTGTTTTAACCGTTGCGACTGGATTTGTTTTAGTTAATTTAATCATTGATTTGCTTTATGCAGCCCTTGACCCTCGTATAAGGTATCAGAAATGAGTGAAACAATCCCAAATCAGAGTGATAACGCAAAAAGAGAAAATATTAAACCTTCTCGGAGAAACGTATTTGATTTCATACGTCAACAGCCTCTAGGGTCTGTGGGAATAGTTTTAATTTTTGTACTTATGCTAGGTGCTATTTTTGCTCAACAGATTGCTCCGTTTAATCCTGAAGATGTGGACTTTGAAGCATCACCGGCCTTTGGCGGAGGCGCTCCCTCGTTAGCACATCCACTTGGGGCTGATGCCTTTGGGAGAGATATTTTATCTCGTCTCATATACGGTGCTCGAACAGCTCTTTCCATTGGGTTCCTTTCTGCTTTTTTTGGATGTTCCATTGGGGCAATTATTGGAACTAGTTCAGCATTCTTTGGAGGAAGAGTTGACCTCTTAGTTCAACGTTTTATTGATTTAATGCTCTCTTTTCCAATAATTGTGCTGGCCATTATAGTTATTGCTATTTTCCCTAAAACAGTGATTTTTGGTGTTGACGTAAATGTTATTGTTGCGATCGCAATACCCTTTATTCCAAAAACGGCAAGAGTAATTAGATCCCAGGCCCTCGCTGTTGTAACTCTCCCATATGTTGATGCTGCTCGAACAAACGGATTTAGTTCGGTAAGAATAATTTTCAGGCATATATTACCAAATGTCACAGCACCATTTTTAATTCTTATTACAGCCTTCATCGGACAAGCAATTCTGTTAGAAGCTAGTCTGTCATATTTAGGTTTAGGGGTTGTTGAACCCACCCCGTCATGGGGACTAATGTTATCCGGGGTAAATACTGATTATTACCGAACAGCCCCTTGGATGATAATTTACCCCGGGCTAGCTGTAAGTATTGCCGTATTCTCGTTCAACCTCTTTGGAGACAGTCTTCGAGATTGGTTGGACCCTAAGTTAAAATTATGACCTCGATAAGTCGTGATATAACTCACCTAATTATGAGGGAGTAGGTCAGTTCTTACATAAATGTCTGGAATGAATATTGGATTAATAGGATTGGGTGCGATGGGAAGTGGCATTGCTGCTAGCATCGCAAGAAGCGGGATAAGCTTGTGCGTTTATGATCGCGACGAAGCAAAATTAAATGCTGCAATTAGCGATCCCTTTATTCATGAAAGTACCACTAATATTATCATTAAAGAGTGCGAATTAATACTATTTTGTGTTCCATCTGGTTTACAAATTGATGTGCTTTTATCGAAAGCATCTCCAAAACCCAGTTCGACAGTTATTGATCTCACTAGCTCCGACCCCAGGATTACGCGCAAGCGAGCAGAGAGGCTTCTTGCACAGTGTAACACCTATCATCTGGATGCTGCTATGTCAGGTGGCGCAAAAGGAGCC
>CABXZZ010000051.1 GCA_902516825.1 uncultured SAR116 cluster alpha proteobacterium | reverse complement strand
CTTCAGACACGCCGCTCCCAATAATAGTAAAATTTTCTTTTTTATCGGATCCTGGTGTATGCGCGTCAATGAATGCAGTACGGCATGGAATAAGCTCGCCATATCGAACGATGTGAATCTGACTGGTCATTACTCTCTCCCCTTATGAATGTGAATTTGTTTCCAAATGGCAACATCATCAAACAATGTATATTCGTTGCGAAGTCCCCATGGCCCAAATTCAGCATGGCTGATGCCCATTACATAAATATCAGTGCCAGTTGGATTTCCAAATCGGCCTGCTCCGTCATGCTTGCCAGATAATGACCATCTTACTGCAGCCCTTGGAGGCAAAAAGGGGTCTTCCCTGCCGATCTTATGATGTATTGCAAATGTAGCAGATGGAAAGGAATTTCGAAATGACATCCAGAATGCCTCAATTTCAGAAAAACTTACTGCAATTGTATTTTCAGGGTAAAAACCCTTTCCAGAACGGTCATAACGGCGTTGGATTATATCACTCTTTCCACTCATAATTGAAGTTAGAATCTCGCTAAATAAGATGCCCCATTCATTATCATTCCCAGTCCCAAGATAGGGGCCTTTTATATCCATGTCAGCATTAAAAGGTTTATTGCAGCTAGCGATACCGCCTTCATCACGAATTTGTTGTAATGCAAATTCTTTACTATCAAAACCTAGCTGGTGAACGATCCCCCCAAAATCTCGTACTAACCACTCATCATTAATTTGATTGGCAATAGCATGACAATCTGCAATTACACGATAGCAAAGTTTCCTGCCAGTTGGCATACCAAAGCCACCAGCACCAAGATGGGTCGCGGTTGAAAATATTCTGTGTGAAGATAACATGCCTTCTTCAGGAGAGCCTGACCAAATAACATCTTCTCCCAATAGCTGTCTATCTGGGAACTCAGATAACGTTTCGTGGGTGGCATTAATCACAGCCTTGTTGCCAATAACAAGAGAGCTTGGAGAACGCACAGGAATATCGTCAGAATAATAATGATATAGTGTCTCCACTTGCTTTTCTTCCCAAATTTCGTGGGTAATACCAAGAATAAAATCTGGAAAGTCTTTGAATTTTGGGTGAAAACCTTGCATCTCTCGGCACCTTTATGTGTTGTGTGGCTTCTTTTTAGTGGAAGAGCGAATTATAAGCTGTCCAGGTAATTTAATTTCACTTTGCTTTATAGGCTTGCCTTGCATGTATTGCATTATAAGCATTACGGTGTGCTTAACCATCTGCTCTGCAGGCTGAGAGACCGTTGTCAGGTCATAGCTTGCAAGCCTAGCAGGTGGCACATCGTCATATCCGACAACACCTATGTCACCTGGGATAGAAAGACCAAGCTCAAACCGAAAAACATCCATTACAACAAGTGCCATTGCGTCATTTGCAACAAAAATAGCCTCTGGTATTGTAGATTGATTTACTATACTGAGCGCAGCTTCACGAGACTGCTCACTTCTGAAATTTCCAACTGCTCTTGCAATAATATCAAATCCATAATCATTGAGTGTTTGGCGAAATCCAGCCTCTCTGTCGCGCTGTGTTGATGCGCCTTCCCAGCCAGCTATATATCCAAAAGAGCGATATCCTTGGTGAATTAAATGCTTTGCTATTAGGCTTCCCCCGAGGTGATTATCAGTCGTTACAGATGCGAATGAAGAGTGGTGTTGAATGCGATTAAACTGTAAAACAGGAATGCCAGCATTTTCACATTTCGTTGTTAATTCAGAAGAAAGAGCAACAGATGCAGTGACAATAGCGTCTATTTGATATTCCAATATCTCTTCAACGACTTTATCTACATTGCTAGCTGTTTGAGCTGCCATGAAGATGAGAACATGATACCCTTCTTTTTGTAATGAGTTTGAGAGCCTCTCTAGTATTTCTGGATAAAAATAATTATCCAAATAAGCTACAACTAACCCAATCATAAATGAGCGACCAGTTAGCAAAGATCGTGCTATCCTATTTGGGCGGTATCCAAGCTCCTTAGCGGCATTTTGCACTTTCTCTGCTGTTTTTGCAGATGCAGATGCCCCTTTTGTAAATACTCTACTGACGGCAGATTGACTGACGCCTGCCAGCTTCGCTACATCCAAAGATGTTATTTTCGTCTGGCTAGCATCGCTTGATGAATACGCAGTTTTTATGACTGAATCATCTGACATTAGCATCTATTCCAGAAGGTATTTGACTGGGGTATGTTCTGGGAATTGCAAGTTGGCGCATGCGTGATAAAACATCTACACCAAGTTGTGACCATATATCGAGTAGATCAATCATTACCCAATTTTCCCGAATTTTCTGTTTTTCAATTCTCCAGAAATCAAGCGATCTTAAATTTATCTTTTGATTTGTCGGAGCAATACCAAGCCATCCATCACCCGTTAAAGTCTGAGACATGTTAGGCCAGCCTGTGACGGCAACATATTGGCCTTCTGCAAAAAAATGATGGTTTGTATCTTCAGGATGTTGCCCTCTATCTGGCATGGCTTTTAGAAAGGGTATTTGATGATAGTTACGAAAACCCGAAATACCACGGCTGCTTCCAATGCCAGATGGTCCGTACCAGCAAAATTTGGGGTGCCAGAATTTTTCGAGCTGCATAATCTCTGCACCACCATATTTAGGATGTTTACTCATTGCCGTGAGCATATCTAATACAATTTTTTTGTTTTTATCGGTTCCTGTCTTACCTTGTTGGCTAATATTAATTCCATCTTGAGTAGCAGGCGCAGGGGCCAGCCATTCATAACCAAGAGAGGGTCCCATTGGCCAGACTCCAGCCTGCATCATTAAACTTGGAATATCCCATACTGCTTGTATTTCAATTATCTTTCCTGCCTTAAATTTGTAAAACTCGTGAAATCTGATATGGGCTAATTGACCAGTTGGGGGTATTTTCATAAAGGCTTGGACAAAAGTGCCGATAAAGTAGCCAGCAGTCCCAACCCAGGAAATCCCATCATCATCAATGCCGGCAACACAGATAATATCGCGCCTCTCAAAATCGGGTAGAGCTAAATGAAGGGGTATGTATACTTTATCATATAGCAGATCTGTTTTCACATCACCGATAGGATAAAAATATCGACATAAAGCATCGGGATGTATGTTTTCCGATAATAGTTTTCGCAGTTTATGTGGTATGAAATCATATTGCGCATCGCACAGGATTGAAATTATTTGCTTATCAGACTGAGGTTTAGTTTTCATCTGGCACTCTTTCTGGTGTTGGGGGTGTTTTAGTTACCTTGTCAAAGGCTTCCCACCCCTGGCCTGAAAAACAATCTACTCCTAACTGTGACAGCACGGATGGGAAATCAACCATCACCCAATTATCAACAATTTTGCCATCTTCTACCTTCCAGAAATCCATATATCGAATATCTACTTTTTTACCTGTGGCTGGAATCCCCATAAACTCGCCGCTATGAATAGCTTCCTGCCGGCCAAAGGCTGCAGCCCACTCACCCATATAAAGCCTTGCCTCATCGATGCAGACCTTATCAGAAAATGCTGCCTGAAACGGTCTCTGCCAGTTATCCTGAAATTCGTTTAATCCATTTTTTGTCCCGCACCCATAATTTCCTATCCACCTAAATTGAGATGCAAAAAACTGTCCGATATCGTTTATTCGATGGTCATTAAGGCCGTCAACCATGCCCTCTATCACCGCACGTGTAGCGTCTGTTTTTGACATATTGGTATCCTTACTTAATATGGCTTGTTCTGGTCTTGCTCCTGCCATTAGTGTGTCTCCTCAACTCGTGTTCCATTCTCAGTATCAAATAAGTGGCAAGCACCAATTGGAATTTGGATCTTCACAATATCTCCAATTTTTGCAGAGTAATCCTTTGGCGCTTTTACCGATATTAAAGAATTTGCAATCTGAAAGGATACCATCGTAGAATCTCCCAGTAACTCCAGAGTATAGATAGTAGCTGATATCTGATTGGTGGTTGCAGTTTCAGTTTTCATTGTTTGAATTGCAGCGTCCTCTGCGCGGAACCCAAGCGTTACAGAGCCGTCATTAGTTTTAAACCCACTCAAGTTGATTTTTTCCGCTTTGAATTGGTTGTTGGTGATGCGTCCAGAGATTAGGTTCATTGCGGGGTTTCCAATAAAACCAGCAACAAATAAATTTTGAGGAGTATCATAAATTTGCGAAGGTGTTCCAATTTGCTGGACGACACCTTTATTTAGAACAACAACGCGATCCGCAAGAGTCATTGCCTCTATTTGGTCATGAGTAACATAAATCGTTGTTACCTGCATTTCGTGATGTAGGTGTTTAATTTGCGCCCGCGTCGATACTCTTAATTTCGCGTCAAGATTGGAAAGAGGTTCATCCATTAAAAATACATTTGGCTTCCGAACGATAGCTCTTGCCAATGCAACGCGTTGTTTCTGACCGCCAGAAAGTTCAGAGGGTTTGCGATGAAGAAATTCTGTAAGTTCTACCATCTCAGCAGCTTGATTTACGCGGGCGGTATGTGTTTTGGGATCAATCTTTCTAATTTTCAGAGGAAATCTTATATTCTCATAAACACTCATATTTGGGTAAAGACCATAAGATTGAAAAACCATCGCGACATCTCGATCTTTTGGCTCCAGTTTATTTACCCTCGCCTCACCAATGAATACCTCGCCCGAGGTTTCTTGTTCTAGCCCTGCTATTATTCGCATTGTTGTTGTCTTTCCACATCCAGACGGTCCAAGTAAAACAAGAAATTCTTTATCCAAAATCTCAAGGTTTAAATCATCTACAGCGACAAAATTTCCCCAGCGTTTGCTTAAGTTTTTAAGGGTAATACTAGCCATTAATTCGTTTCATCCTTTTATTGCTCCTGCGGTTAAACCGCTGACGATCTGACGTTGAAAGAACATTACTAAAACAAACAAAGGGGCTGTTGCCGATACAACTGCTGCCACTGCAAACATTACATTACCCTGTTCTTGTGTGGATCCTAAAAAGCTTGCAATTTTTGGAACCATTGTTTGGTTTTCCTCAGTTAAAAGCAGCGCCGTGATAGCAAAATCATTATATGCTAATAAAAAGCTAAACAACCCAGTTGTTATAACGCCTGGCCACATAACAGGAATAATTACATGTTTGAATGCTTCAAATCTTGTGCATCCATCAACCATTGCGCTTTCGTCTAAATCTCTAGGGATCGATAGAAAAAATGAATGCAACATCCATAGTGTGAAAGGCTGATTAATAGCTACTAGAACAATGATTGTTGTGGATAGGTGTCCCCATAACCCAAGTTCGAAGAATGGTAATAAATATCCAGAAACTAGCGTGATATGGGGCATTGCACGAAAAATTAGAGCGGCAATGAGTATCCAGAAGGCGTATCTAAATCCGGACCTGGCCAAGGCATATCCACCAAGTGTTCCGAGAGTGAGTGAAATAGTTACAACGCTTAAAGTAACGAAGGCCGTGTTTAGTGCAGCTTTCCAAAAACCCTCTTGAATCCAAGCTCCGTTATAGCCGTCAGAGGTAAAGTTTGCGCCTGTTTCAACGATAGTGCGAATCCCAAAAATTGCATATTGCCAATCCTGCTTAGAGAAAAAATCCGCTTGGACTTTAAAACTACCCCAAAACGTCCATAGAAACGGTACAGAAGCAAGCAGTAACCATAACGCTAAAAAAGAGATGCTTAAAAAATTTAACCAGTTGGGGCTCGCCTTATTCATATCTTATCACCTAACAGCTGGTTTGCTAGATTGCCATGTTCTGACAATAATAGGGGTCAATAGAATGCTTATGCCGATGATGGTCAGAATGGAAGTAGCTGCAGCAGAGCCAAATAACATGGCACCATCCCCGCTTCTAAAATCATTATAGATTAGCCAAGATAGAGAAGTTGCACTTGCTTGCGCATTAAACCCAACAATCGGCTCAAATACACGGAAATTATCCATTAGTTGAATAAGTGAAACGAAAACTACTAAGGGCATTAAATATGGAACTACCACATAGCGTGTTTGCTCCCACCTGCTTGCTCCATCTATCATAGCGCTTTCCAGGGTATCTTTGGGTACAGTTTGTAGTCCTGCATAGAAAACAACAAATGCAAATGGTGCGTGATGCCAAATCCCATAAACAATTAGCATAATCCAGGTTAGTGAGGGCGATGCCTTTAGAGACAGATTTGGGTCATCAAAAATAATTTTCAGAAAGCTGCCAATAATTCCTTCTGCATCTATCATCCAAAATAACACAAGAGAGCCAATAAGCGGCGTTATAATCATTGGAAGAAGAGATAAAAATATCGTTGGCCCTTTGAAAATTGAAGGCAACCTGTTAACACAAAGTGCAATACAAAAGCCAAGAATTATAACGCATGGCGTAACAACAAACGTATATGTAAGCGTAAAACTGAGTGCTTTATAAAAAGGTAAATTTAAAACCTCACTGATAAAATAGCCAAGATTTGGAGCTGCATTCCAAGCTTCACCGATTTGCGAGAACGCAAGGTGATTACGGTTGGTATAGGTGCCAAAACCGTTAAACTTTCCAAGTGGTTTCTGTTCGCTTAAAGCGCGAGTGGCTTCTACATCTACTGTGGTTACTTTTTTACAACCAAACGGCCCGCAATTCTCTGCGGTTACCAATACCTGCTCGTGTTCGATATAGAAGGACTGAATAGTGATGGAAATAATAGGTAGTGCAATGAATACAAGCATCGCTAGCGCTGAAGGCCAGATAAATTTAACGAAGGTATGGTGTGGCATTCGTTTTGTTTTCCGGTATTTCCTTAAAAAGTACAACAGGCCTTAAAAAGTGTTTCTGGATGAATGCAATAATATAAACACAGAGGGTAAATTACCCTCTGTATTCGTAAATGGTTAGACTTATAGGAAGCCTTTTTCTGTTGCTGCTGCTATGTAAGCTGCTTCAACATCTGCGAGGGCTTTTTCTGCAGTTTCATTGCCTTGTAGAAAGTCAACAATTTCGCTGCCAATAGCATTATGCATTGAGCCCATATATGGAAGCATTGGATATGGAAGCGCCCCACCTTGCGCAGATTCAACAACACCAACACCAGTTGCACGAGGCTCGGCACCTGAAATTAGCCAGTTCGCTTTATTTGGATTTGCTGCTGCCATTGCAGGTGATATACCTTCCATCATCGCAATGAATGTTGCCACTGCATCTTCATCAGATATGTTGGACGCTACTGTAATTCCATCCCACCATAGGGTAGTAGAAGGAGTTGTTCCGCCAGCTACAGTTGGAGCACCAGCAAATTTGGTGTTTTTCTCAATTTCAGTAGTTGACCCTTCGCCATCTGTTACAGCGCCAGCACGAGAGCCCCAAAGATTAGTTAGTGCAACATTACCCGCCTCCCAGTCTGCCTGAACAGCGTTTGAGTCGTAGGTTAGGAAGTCTGGATTCATGTATGCAGAAAGTGACTTCATCATATTTAAAGTAGCTACACCTTTAGCATTATTGATTGAGGGATTTGCAGAACCACTCTCAAAAAATTCACCGCCATGTCCTAAATACATATTGATGAATTCGAGACCTAAGTTCCAGCCCCCATATGTACCAGCAATTGGATACTCCATTAAGCCTTTGCTTTTGATTGCCTCAGCAGCTGCTAATACTTCTTCATAAGTTTTAGGAGGTTCAACACCAGCAGCATCCAAAATATCAGAGCGATAGAAGAGATGCTGTGCATTCGCCATAAAAGCAACAGCCATCACTTCGCCATCAATCGATACGATTTGCATGTCTTGCAAGCCGGAAC
>CABXZZ010000050.1 GCA_902516825.1 uncultured SAR116 cluster alpha proteobacterium | reverse complement strand
ATCTTAATTGTCCATTGTTGATAATCGCCGATATATTTTCTGAAGACGAAATAATTTCTCTTTTAAATAGTGGTGCACATAATGTTGTTTTATATAGGTCGGAAACTTTAGAATTATAGATAGGTTTGACATGTTCTATAAATATTTTAAAAAGAATAGATAATCTAGAAAAATAATGGAGCATTGCATTATTTCAAATAGCTAATATTAAATTAGCTGGCCACGCAAAAAGTATTTTAATGAAACGTTTTAAAGAGACTGTGACAGAGGCGCACTCTAGGCTTGAAAAAATGTCAATGAATAGGAATAAACCAGTTAACGAGATAGCCAAGCAGATTATAGATGCTGAGACGTTCCTAGGTTAAAGCCAATAGATTTTATTAAAGTGGGCGGAAAGATTTTTTAAGCGTATAAATTTTTTAACCTAAACATTATCGGAGAACTAAACCTTAGACACACTGTTTATCTTGAACCTAATTCGTACCGGCTAATTTATTGATTTTAGAACCGTATAAAAAAATATAAATGAAAAAACAACTGCGCCTTATTTCTCTCTTTCTTTGTTTTTATAGCATTTCACTGATGGCAAATTCTATGATTTTAGATACATATACTTGGAATAATCGTCTTGTAGTTTTGATAACTGATAAAGACCAAACCAATCTTGAAAAACAAGTAAAAACGTTTTTTGAGGAACACGAATGTACGTGGAGACGTATTGGCTGGTCTTGTGGTGGCCCTTGCTCTTATTCCTGAGGCAATAGCATTCTCAATAATCGCTGGAGTAGATCCAAAAGTTGGACTCTATGCTTCATTTTCAATCGCTGTAATGAGCGCATTTACTGGAGGTCGACCAGGGATGATATCTGCTGCAACTGCTGCAACTGCTGTTTTAATGGTTACACTAGTAAAAAATTACGGCCTCGAATATTTGCTTGCAACCACTGTCTTGGCAGGCCTATTTCAGATTATTGCTGGTATACTTCGTTTCGGTAATTTAATGAGGTTTGTGTCCAAGTCTGTTTTAACTGGGTTTGTTAACGCATTAGCAATTTTAATTTTTCTCGCACAAATCCCTGAATTAATAGGGGTTCCAATACTTACTTACGGAATGGTAATTTTTGGTTTGCTCATAATTTACCTTTTTCCAAGGTTCACGAAAACTATACCATCACCACTAGTTTGTATTCTGATTTTGACTTTAGCTTCTCAAATATTTGGACTCGAGCTTCGAACAGTTTCAGACATGGGATCTCTGCCCAACAGCTTACCGATATTTTTACTGCCAGAAATTCCACTTACTTTCGACACCCTATCTATCATTGCACCGCCTGCCGCAGCAATCGCAGCTGTTGGTCTACTTGAATCACTGATGACTGCTTCTGTTGTAGACGAACTTACTGATACGACGAGTAATAAAAATCGTGAATGTGTAGGTCAAGGTATATCTAACTTTGTGACGGGATTTATTGGTGGTATGGCTGGTTGCGCAATGATAGGGCAATCGGTTATTAATATAAAATCTGGTGGCAGAGGGAGGTTATCAACGCTTTGTGCAGGGATATTTCTCCTAATATTATGTGTTGGACTTGGTGATTGGGTTGAAATGATTCCAATGGCAGCATTGATTGCGATCATGATTATGGTTTCAATCGGAACATTCAGTTGGCAATCCATCGCAGATCTTAGAAAACATCCGCGCAGTTCTTCCATTGTTATGTTAGCTACTGTAGTAACTGTAGTAACAACTCATAATTTAGCTTATGGTGTTTTAGTCGGAGTTTTGCTATCGGGAATATTTTTTGCTGGAAAGATTTCACAAATATTTCGGTTATCATCCGAATCAACACCTGACGGCAGATCTCGAACTTACATAGTAGAGGGACAGGTTTTTTTTGCATCTGCAGAAAAGTTTCTTAATTCTTTTGATTTCCAGGAAGCGCTCGAAAAGGTGACCATAGATCTTACGAAAGCGCACATTTGGGACATTTCTAGCGTAGCAGCCCTTGATACGGTTATTTTAAAGTTTCAACGAGAAGGAGCTGAGGTCAAACTTGTTGGATTGAACAAGGCAAGTGAGACAATCGTTGATGAATTAGCTGTTTACGACAAGTCAGGTGGACTTCAGAGACTTATTTCTAAATAAAAAAGGTTTATAGTATGGAAAAGATGCTGGCATTTGTTGATGGATCTATTTACAGCGAAAGTGTTTGTGACCACACATTATGGTTGGCACAAAAAAATCGGTCTAAAGTATCAATCTTTAATGTAATGAATGCAAGCGAAACAAGTCACAATACTACAAATTTTTCTGGAAATCTTGTTGCCGAGGCTCGCAACACACTATTATCTGAACTTGCCGAATTAGACAATAAGAGAGCTAAGCTAGCTCAGAAGCAAGGAAGAATAATTTTAGAAGATGCTGAAGCTCGTTTAATAGCAGGCGGTTTGAAAAACATAGATACCCATCTCCGACACGGAGACTTTGTTGATACTGTGACTGAATTTCAAGAAGATGCTGATATTCTTGTCATCGGCAAACGAGGAGAAGCGGCCAACTTTGCTAAGCTACACCTTGGTTCAAATCTTGAAAGACTAATTAGGTCAGCAAATAAGCCAGTTCTTGTTGCAGCCAGAATTTTCAGACCCATTAAAAGGATACTCATAGGATTTGACGGAGGAAAAAGCGCTTTTAGGGCAACAGAGCACGTTTCAAATCAAGACTTGTTTAAAGACCTTGAGTGTCATCTTTTATCAGCTGGAAAAATCGATATGAATCGAAAGAAGAAAATAGAGTCTGCTGAATTGTTACTCTCGGAAAAAGGTCGTAAAATAAAGACTTTCGTAAAAGAAGGGGATGCTGAAACAGTGATTAGTAATCATGTTGAGCAGCATAATATAGACCTTCTGGTTATGGGAGCTTATGGACACTCAAGAATACGAAATCTGATGATAGGATCAACAACTACTCAAATGATAAGGTCTTGCCATATTCCAGTTTTACTATTTCGCTAGATTACTTAATTAATATTTGGTTTTTTTCTTATTTTTATGTGTTTTGGCATTAATTTTATAAAAAAGCTAATGCAATCTCTTTTAAACCTGTGTCTTCTGACTGTTGCACTCTTTTCTACTTGAGAGAATTTCCACCATTTTTATTAATTCGCTTGTTACGAATGGTGATCTCCCTCTCCTTCTCTTAAGATACAAGTGAGACATTACCAGGACCTAAATCATGTCGTTTTCCGTTTATGGTGACTCTTTGTTCCCAGCGTTAAGCGCCACTTTTGGCAACCTCCATATAGGGCTTATTACCATCGCCATATTTACCTGGTTCAAATATTTTTTTTATAGATAAAATACTAAGTCTATTTGAGTAGTGAGCGACCATATCTCACCCCACATTTTGCCTTAGATTCTCAACAAGGCATTGAACGAATCTAGCAGTCATTATCCCAAAATATCCTAATTTTATCGATATAATATTGAATTAAAGGTGGTAGAAGATGGCACTGGTAAAGGTAACCTGGAGGAGGGAAGGGAATTAAAATTAACTAAATTCAATTATTAAAGCGTCATTATGAGATACGCCTAAGATTTACTTCTCAGTAAACCAATACTGACCCATAAATAATAATTTCCAGCGAGCAACGGGACGAAATAGTGTTACCCTGCTTGCTGATTTTTTCCACATACCAGACGCACGCATTTGAGTCTCTGAAGAACATATCTTGGCTATCAAGTTTCTTCTGCTCATTTATTCCTAAAAGAACAACGTTTTCCACTATTTTGGAATAGCAAGCACTAGTAGTATATTAACAACCCTAAATTATAAAAGGTTTATTGCGCCAAGTTAGTGTTGTGCACGCCCCTTGTCGATTGATTTTAGCAAGGGGTTTTAATTTGGTTTCCATTTTTTTATTCTGATTTATAGTCAGCGATAATTATACCTCTGTTAGAGAAAACTTTCCTTGGAACAGACGAATTATCTTTCACACGTTGCCACTCTTCGATAAATTTTTGACATTGTTTGTATGATTTTTCATCTTTATACTCAAACGTAAAACATAATTTATTTTTCTCAGTTTTATTCCAAATTTTTGAAATCGTATAACGTAACATCCCCATTTTTGACGCTTTGGCAAAAAATTCATCGGATAGGTCGAGCAACTCGCGCTTTCTAAGTTCCAAATATTCTTCCGATGGAAATTCTACAATAGTATGATTGATTAAACTAGATTTCATAGATACATTTACCCCTAATTCTGGCTAAACAGAATAAGAAATAGTGTTGTGATAATGGTGTGTATGATAGTTTCCTCGAATTTCTTTTCATTGGAGTCTAACTTTGGAAAATAGGATTTTTATTAAATGGAAAGTTAGAACGCGGCGTATCAGATATTAGAAGCTTTAATTCCTCATCTTTTGCCACCGGTATACAAATAAATTTAGAGACAGCCATACCTAAGTCACGCATTACCATGCCACTATTCTGAACAGACGCATAACAACCTCCAGCCTCATCAAACCTCAAGCCACTATCTAAAAAATTTCCAGTCAATGCCCATGTTAAAAGGAATTCCATTCATCGCCTCCATATTTGAAAACTAATTCGGATAGAAAGTATTTTGAGCAATATTTAATTTTTATATTTTTATGTAAACTAAGAATTATGCATTTTTAAAAAAGTATGTGTCAATAAGGCTTCTAACAATCTAAGCTTTTCAAAAATGAGCGTATATCAAGCATCTGGATCATTACCATTATCTTGGCGCACACAATGATTAGTTTGATTTTTCTTGATGTATTATAGCGCCAGAGTATGCTTTACAAACATTTTCCTCATCCAAACGAATACAAAGATGTTCTATAAGCTCAATCATATTATGTCGTCCATTTACGTATTCCATAAAAGCATCTAATGAATTCCACTCGTTTACCACAAGCAATTGGTCCTCTCTTGTGTGAATGATGCTGTAAATGTCAAGGCCGTCAACCCCATCAGTACGACTTTCTACGATTAGGTCAGTTATTTCATCCACAGAACCTTCTTTTGGCGTTATGGCTATTACGCTCATCATTTTCATAAAATTATCTCCAACACTCTACATATGGTTTTTTTTGGAGTAGAAATTTACTACCATAAATAATTGTTTAAATTTTGGGAAATTTTCCTCGCCAAGTATCAATAAGACCCAGCATGAACAAAATATATCTAGTAGCAAAAAATATTGAGAATAGCATCATCGCATCTACAATAATCCAGACAAGAAGATTGAAGTTACCACTATCAGTCGCTTTAAATATAAATGGAAGAATAAACCTATCACCTACAAATGTCATTAACAGCAATGCTACTAAGATAGGTATCCCGTTTCTTAAAATATGTTTTTTATAATGAAAATTTTTCATTACACAAATATAATATATATTTAATAGTTTTTATTAGGGTTTTTATCTTGATTGATATCAAATCCAATCTGACAAACAGGGATAGTAGATTCAATGCGTGACGCATTTGAACAATAATAGAAACTAAAAAAAGCGGCACAAAGGCTGTCCAATATCTGACAATTTGATTTATAAAAACCGAAATATTTTCTCTTTAATTTAAATTTATAAACTTACTTCTGATAAATCCCAAAGCTGTGTACTCTCAATACATTCATCATGAATTGGTTTCATTAATGCGTTTTCGCCAGAAACAAAATTTTTCATGCCATCTTCATCGGTTACAAAAACCTTAAACATTAAAGCGCTCTTATCTGGTGTAACGGCAACAATCGTCTTAGGTGGAATTGCAAATTTCTCCCGTTCAGCCATACCCTTCTCCGACTGCATAAATGCCATAAATTTTGAAAAGTTTTCTTCTCCTTCTTTTAACCTTACTAGTGCTAACATTTCTTTTTCCATGATACCCTCCGTTTTATTATTTAGATTTTCGTATAATTAGTCCATATAAAGATAATAGTATCAATACCTGCTAAAGTTAAATAATTTTTGTTAAAATTATAAAATAATAGCGTAAAGACTTTTCATAACATTAGAAACACAGAGAAGCATTACGCTCACCATAACCCCGATTATATGGGTAAGGCAGGCTACTATTCTGGTCTAATGTTACAAAATTTCCTAGAACGTTAGTCGGTGCCTACAAATCTCACAAAACGCTTTAAACCTTTAAAATAACCAGTTTTTTGTGGCGGAGGGGAAGGGATTAAAAGTAAATAAAATCAATAACTTATAAGGCAGTGTTACCAGTAGTGTTACCAATCCCCCTCAGTACACCATTACTGACCCAGAATTAACCATCTTTGGCAAGCAGTAGGACGTAATAGAGTTACCCTGCTTGCTGATTTTCTCCGCATACCAGACACACTCATTCAAGTCTCTGAAGAACATATCTGACCTATCAAATTTTTTCTGCTCGCCTATTTCTAAAAAAAATAGCTAAAATTTTGGGCTTTTATTAAGCCCACAAGCGCTTGGTGGACTGCAAGGTTGATTTTACCTTCATTTCCCTAAAATGCCTTTCTATTTCTGCTAAAATTGCCACCATTCCGCAAAAAAAGACTGCGACTAATATTGCGCCAACTATAATTGCCAAAAAAGCTATCAATGACACAATAAATAACACAGAAGGTGGTAGAGAAACTGCTCAGAAACAGAAGTGCCAATATTTTAAAAAACGCATTAAATTCCTCAAAGCTCATAATCAACTTACTATAAAAAAGGACAACGCAACGGCTGTCCTATTCTGTAATAGTAGTATAGAAAATATAGCGATGAATGACTATTTCTTCCAAAATTAATTTTTTTATCAATAGGCGTTTAATAAGATTCAGTCAGAGTTTTTTCTGAAAATATTTCATAGCTATCAATATCTTGATTTATTTTTCCAAGTAGACAAACTATGTCGTATTTTTCAACAAGACTAATTTTGCCTCCAGAATTTATGAAATTTCTGCTAACCATCTTTTTTATTAAAAGTTCCTTTCCTTTTAAACAAAGAAACTTTTCGCCATCTAATGTTGTGTCGTCAATGTGAAAATTTTTAACTCCATAATAGCAGTCATCAACATTCACTATAAAGTCAGCAACTATATCAAGATTACTGTCAATCCAAGCTATATCACATTGAAAAAGTTCTTGGTTTTTGTTTAGCTCGCAAATTGGGTAATCTATGAGCCGGCTTAATTTGCGCCCAAATGACGCGAGCGGATTAATTGACATAATTATGCCTCCTAAAAAATTTTAATTGGAATATCTAATTTAGAAAGATTAAAACTGTAGCCCCGCTCACGCTCGACTAACACCTCGCCATAGCTACTCAGGCCGGTTAGCGTTGTTTGTATAAATTTATCCAATTAAAAAAGCAACAGGAAATTTTGAATAATTAGATTATTAGATAATAAGTTACAAAATTACTAAGCGCCTCCTTTTCTGAACCATTTTGAGGAAAGTCAATCTGGGTATGTTATTGAACATGTTGGCAAACCAGTTTCAAAACCAGTTTTGCACCATGAGTGGGACAACCTGAGAAAAAAATGCAATCTAAAGTTTCTTTGGTTGCATGACCTTCGAAGAACCTGGGCTACGATGGCGGCAAGAGAACGTGTCGATATGATACAAATTTCTAGACAACTCGGTCACGCTAATATGAGAATTACCGAAGAGCATTACGCTCATTACCATCCTGACTACATGGGCCAAGCGAGTGACCATTCTAGTCGGATGTTGCAAAATTTCCTAGAACGGTAGTCTTTGCCTAAAACTGGTAACACAAATGGCTACACAACGCCGTAACCCATTGTAATCATTGAGTTTTTGTGGCGGAGGGGAAGGGAATAGCCTTTTCATAAAAATAAATAGAAGTAACATATTGATTTATTTAAATTATAACAAATCTATAAATTAATTCGCAATGTCCAAAATAATGTCCAATATAGGTTTATCTTTATCGCTCAGTCAGTCTATAACCCGGTTCAGCCATACAAACCCCAAAGTTTGAAACATAAATGTTATCTCCTGTTGGGTCTTTTTACTGGGTATCCTTAACTTTTTTCTGTTTTTTCACGTTTTGCGCGCATTAACGTTCCTCTGCACGTCGTCCTGCACGTCTTAACTCCTCCTCTGCGCGTCGTCT
>CABXZZ010000049.1 GCA_902516825.1 uncultured SAR116 cluster alpha proteobacterium | reverse complement strand
TCATTTGTTTGGAGTTGAATATAATTTTTTATAATTTTCAATTTAAAAACAGATAATACTTAATTAAAGATGATTGGTAGAAGCATCTATGTAGAGGAATTTAGCATTGTGTTAAAGTTTGACAGTTTATGAACATGAAGTCAAAGTCAGGACAGTAGAAAAAGTTATCACTTTATATTAAAGGCAGATAAAAAAAATGGGTAACGCTCTGATAAAAAACATGAAATTTTTGGCACATCACACCCTAAATGGGTTTGGCGGAGTAGGCGAAGGCATGTCTATGCAGGTTGTAAAAGATGGAAGACGTGTTCTTTGGATTGCTCATGAAGGTCCACCAAAAAATTTTTCTGGTGTTGACGTAACTGATCCTAGAAATCCCAAGGTAATATGCCAAACTGAATTAAAGCACGGTAATATGAGATCTAATTCTCTTGAGGTTTGTGGTGATATTTTAGCAGTTGCATATCAGGTTTATCAGCTAGGACTGCCTGAAGCAGGCGTGGAACTATTTGACATTAGCCAGCCTGAGTCACCGCGCTCCATTAATTTTTATTCAACTTCTGGGCCACATTCCAGAGGGGTACATTGTTTGTGGTATGTAGATGGTGAATATATTCATATGGCAAGTGGCGCGCCTGATTTTACACCAAAGCACCCGCGAGATGATCAAATTTATCAGATAATTGATGTTAGAAACCCTACAAAAATGAAAGAGGCTGGAAGATGGTGGATGCCTGGAACAAAAAAAGACGATGATGAGCCAATGCCAGACAGGATTATTCCTGAACCTATTGAAAACTTGCGCGGTGGAGACGCATTTAGGTTACATAATGCCAATGTGTATCCCTCGCATCCAAACCGAGCTTATCTTGGATATATCGATGGGGGTGCCTTTATACTAGATATTGAAGATAAAAGTAACCCAAAAATCATCTCTCATTGGTCACCTCATAATCCCTATCCTGGTTTTACCCATACCGTAATGCCTTTATTTGACAGAGGTTTAATCGTAGTGACCGATGAGTGTATAAAGGATAATGGGGCGGATTGGCCGAAGCTTACATGGATTTTGGATGCCCGCAATGAGCAGAACCTCGTGCCAATTAGTACATTACCACTTCCACCTGTAGACGATTATATACAGAAGGGTGGCCGTTTTGGCTCTCATAATGTGCATGAAAATAGACCTGGTCCTTCTTTTCATAGTGAGGAGATAATAATTGGCTGCTTCTTTAATGCAGGTATTAGGGTCTATGATATTAAAAACCCATACCAACCTGATACAATTGCTTATTTTGTGCCAGAGGGCCCAGAGAATTCACGGGTACCTACAATTCAAATGAATGAGGTATATGCCGATGAAAATGGAATTATATACGCTGGTGATAGATGGTCTGGCGGGTTGTATATCCTAGAATTAGATATCTGATTACTGGAAAAAATGGAGATGGAGCAGAATATATCTAAGGTAGATTTCATTATTGTTGGAGGTGGCAGTGCTGGATGTGTTCTGGCGAATAGACTTACAGAGGGGACAGCCCATAAAGTTTTGCTGATTGAGGCGGGCCCGCAAGACACTAACCCTTGGATACATATTCCTATCGGTTATGGCAAGAATTTCCGCAACCCGGCAATTAACTGGATGTTTCAAACTGAACCGGGCAAAAGGTGGGTGAAAACACCCGTTCCAACACCGCGTGGAAAAGTAATAGGGGGATCCAGTTCTATAAACGGAATGGTCTATATGCGGGGCAACCAGGATGACTTTAATCACTGGCAACAACTTGGAAATGCGGGTTGGGGTTTTGATAATGTCCTACCCTACTTTAAAAAATCGGAGAATCAACAGAGAGGAGAAGGGCAGTATCACGCCATTGGCGGGCCTTTGTGGGTAAGCGACCCCGCCGAGTCGCATCCAATTGCAGAAGCTTATATAAACGCAGGATTACAGGCTGGCTATAACTATAACCCTGATTTTAATGCGAATACGCAAGAAGGTTTCGGCCCCATCCAATGGACTACTAAAAATGGAAGGCGCTCTAGTGCTGCAACTGCCTATTTAAAACCAGCCAAAGTGCGCAGTAATTTAACCATCATATCTAATTCACAGGTTCACAAGCTGATTTTCGAGGGTATTCGAGCCATTGGTTTGGAATATGAGAAATCAGGTAAGAGGCAAATTGTTCACGCTAAAAACGAAATTTTAATGTCTGCTGGTGCTATCCATTCTCCTCAAATACTTCAAATATCAGGGGTTGGAAATGCAACAGAATTGCGACAGCTCGGCATACCGATCGTGGCAGATTTGCCAGGGGTCGGTCAGAATCTTCAAGACCATGTAAACGCACCGCTTCTGTATAAAAGCAGTCTGCCTTTAACGGCAAATAGCTTGTATCATAATCCAATACGTAAGATATCCGAGGGTCTTAAATATCTTTTTTCCCGCAAGGGCATGCTTGCTATGGGAGCGTGTTATGCAGGCGGATATATAAAAGTTCAGCCAGGAGTAGCTAATCCAGATATTCAAGCTTTGCTGCTATTATTTAGCACTGAAGATCTTGGTGGTGTACCTCATAAATTTGATGGAGTTACGGTTAATGTAGCCTTGATGCGCCCTGAAAGCCGTGGTTATGTTAAAGCAATCGATAGATACATTTCAACAAAGCCGATAATTCAGCCAAATTATCTAGATGCCAAAGCAGACCGAGATACTTTGGTAGCTGGGATGAGGGAAATTCGAAGAATAATAAAGCAGCCAGCATTATCAGATGAGATCTTAACAGAATATAGTCCAGGGGCGGATATTGAAAGCTACGATGATTGTTTAAGTTTTATTTGCGAGAGGGCAAGGACCTCTTACCATCCAGTTGGAACATGCAAAATGGGTCAGGATGAAATGGCGGTTGTAGATGAGCGATTAAGAGTAAGGAAGCTGAATGGATTGAGAGTGATCGATGCGTCTATAATGCCCACAATTACATCTGGAAACACCAACGCGCCAACAATCATGATTGCTGAAAAGGCAGCAGATATGATTTTATCAGAATATAGGGTTAGCTAATTAACCCTTAAAATTTGCTTAAAAGTGAAATGAAAAGAGAGAATTAGTATGAAAACACGTCAATTAGGGGAATTAGTAGTTTCTGAAATTGGTCTTGGCTGTATGGGAATGTCAGCTGTTTACGGGGAAAGAGATGATGCAGAATCAATAGCTACTATCCATCAGGCCATAGAATATGGCTGTACCTTTCTTGATAGTTCTGACGCCTACGGAAACGGGCTAAATGAGGAATTACTGGCAAAGGCGTTGGAGGGTAAGCGAGATAAGGTAATATTAGCAACGAAATTTGGAAACCTTGGGATGATTACTCCACAAACGCCTGTTGATGGACGCCCAGAATATGTAATTGAGGCGTGTGAGAAAAGCTTGAAAAGACTAAAAACAGATGTAATTGATTTATATTTTCAGCACAGGGTAGACCCAAATATTGCCATAGAAGACACATTTGGGGCAATGTCGCGTCTTGTTGAACAGGGTAAGGTTCGATATCTTGGTATTTGCGAGGCAAGCCTTCGAACAATAATGAAGGCTCATACTACTCATCCCATTGTGGCTGTACAGACAGAATATTCATTATGGACAAGAGAGTGTGAGCTCGAACTTATCAATGCATTGGCAAAGCTAAATATTGGTTTTGTAAATTATTCTCCTATGGGAAGAGGATTTTTAACAGGTACAATTACATCAATCGATGATTTGAAAGAAAAAGATGGCAGGCGTGGACATCCAAGATTCTCATCTGAAAACATCGCAAAAAATGCATTGCTACTTGAGTTATTGTCAGATATGGCACTAAGAAAGCAATGCACAATGGCGCAGATAGCAATAGCGTGGACCATGGCTAAAGCAGAACATATTGTACCAATTCCTGGAACAAAAAAACGAGCGTACCTCTCGGAAAATTTAGCTGCGGCTGAATTGAAACTAACCATTTCAGAAATTGAATTGTTAGATGCTAATTTTCCTATCGGAATTACTTCTGGTACAAGATATCCTGAGAGATTAATGGGAGGGTTAGGTATATAATTGCAGAAATGATGATATGGGCATATAGTTTCTATGCAAAAATTATTTAAGTTAGGTGCATAAGTTAAATCGAACACTAACAAAGGCATAATGAAAAGTTTAATGGAAATAGAGGGGTTTTTCGACCCACAGACTAATACAATTAGCTATGTATTGATAGATCTGGAGACCAAAAATTGCGCGGTAATTGATTCTGTACTTGATTTTGATTATTCATCCGGAAAAATCGAATATATCAATGCGGATAATATTATTTCTTTCATAATAAAAAATAACCTAACGCTTCAATGGCTGGTAGAGACACATGTTCATGCGGATCATTTGTCGGCAGCTCCATACATTCAGAAGCAATTGGGTGGTAAAATTGCTATTTCTAAGGAAATCATAAAGATCCAACAAATTTTTGGAAAAATATTTAACGCTGGTACCGAGTTTGAACGAGATGGGAGCCAATTTGACTTACTTTTAGCTGATAATGATAGCTATCAAATTGGGAACCTAAAAGTAACAGCTATTCACACACCTGGACATACTCCAGCATGTATGGCGCATATCGTTAGTGATGCAGTGTTTGTTGGTGATACTTTGTTTATGCCTGATGGGGGTACTGCTAGAGCTGATTTCCCAGGCGGAGATGCGAGGATATTATACAAATCAATTCAGAAAATATTATCTATGCCAGATGAGACAAGATTATTTGTTTGCCATGATTATATGCCAAATGGCCGGCCCGTTTCATGGCAAACAACGGTCGTTCAACAAAAGTTGAAAAATATTCATGTTGGCGCTGGTATAAAAGAAGCAGATTTCGTAAAATTGAGAGAAGATAGAGACGCAAAGTTAACTATGCCTAAGCTAATGATGCCCTCAATTCAAATTAATATGCGTGCTGGGAATACGCCACCCCCTGAGGAAAATGGAAGCACCTACATCAAAGTGCCCTTGCAAGGCATTAAGGGTTAATTCGTTGGTGTAACTCATAACAAGTTGATAACAGTGTAACTTTTGGGATAGGGAGCATTTAAATTGGTTTGTGTACCCGTCACAGGGTTTTTTTTAATGGCTTAAGCCATTAAAAAAAATAATGCCTTTGCTACTTTACAATAATTTTTTTTGCAAGACAATAATACCCTGTAAGTGAAATATATCTTAGAGAATAAAAAAATGACAAGAAACGCCAAATATAGATTTATCTTAATTCCCCCTTTTCATCTCCCAGATGAAAACGAATTTACAGTACCTGGTTATTCAATTCCACAGCATAAGTCTAAAGAAGAAAGATTGCTAAATGCAGATTTTGTATTGCCTCACTTGGAAGATGTTGACTGGGAATTGCATCCGGGGGCTAAACCTCCTTATGGAAACTGGTCTGTTGAAACGAGAGAAGAATTTGCGCATGCGGCAACAGCAAGAATGTCTTGCGTTAGGGAGGCTTGCGAAACAGGTAAATATGATGCAGCTATTTTATTAGGTGGCGGTGAACCAGGGTTTTTAGAGTCGAGGGAAATTGGGAGAGAATTTGGTGTTGTAGTGACTGCTAACGCATTTTCCCAAATGTATCTTGCTACTATGCTTGGGGATGGTTTTTCAATTATAGATATAGAGGGTGTTCATAATGTCTATTACAGAGACCTTATTCGCACACATCAATTGACACATAGATGTAGGTCAATACGCAGCATAGGATACAGTTTGCCAAGGCCAGGTGATACAGATCCCGATACTCTCACTAAGCAATGTGAGGCGGTAGCCAGAGGTGACCAAAATATTGTGGTTGAAAGGGCCGTAAACCAAGCAGAGGCTGCTATTGTTGAAGATGGTGCAGAGGTGATAACGCTTGGTTGCTCAATGACATTTTTTCTTAAACCACATATTGAAAGAGGGCTTAAAAAAAGAGGCTGGGACGTTCCAGTTCTAGAAGGATATACTTCATCGATAGAACTTGCTAAATTAATGCTAAACTTAAATGTAAACGCTAGCGGTATCACCTACATGGGAGCCCGTCCCCCAAAAACAAATAGTAGGCTACATATTTAATTTATATCGATGACCAAAATAAGTGGAATCAATACTTATTTTGTATAAAAAAAGGCGATAAGTAATGCGCAATGACTAGCAAAAATTTTATAATTTTTATGACAGATCAACATAGTCGTGATTTTTTAAGTTGTTATAAGAACCCAATAGTTAAAACACCTAATTTGGATAAATTAGCTGCAAGAGGAACTGTGTTCGAAAATGCTTCAACAAACTCCCCTATTTGTGTATCTGCACGTGCATGCTTTGCTACTGGAGAATATGTTCATCAAAATAAATGTTGGGATAATGCAATCGCATATAAGGGAAAAACCCAAAGCTGGGGGCATTTTTTACAAAAAGAAAATATAGATGTGATTTCTATTGGCAAACTTCATTATCGTTCTGAAAAAGATGAAACTGGCTTTGACGAACAGATATTGCCTATGCATATAGCTAATGGAATTGGGGACATAATGGGTTCTATAAGGCCGAATTTGCCAGAAAGACAACAAAGTCGAAAATTTTCTGAGAGCATTGGACCAGGCGAGACAGAGTATACTAGATATGATCAAAGTATTTCGAAGAGAGCTTGTGAATGGTTAGTAAATCGTTCTCATAACAAGAAAAACAAAAAGCCATTCCTTCTTTATGTTTCCTTTATTGCCCCTCATTTTCCCCTTATTGTTCCTAAAGAATATTATGATTTCTATAAGGGCATAGATATCCCTGCAATTAAAAAGTTTAACCCGGATTTAGTTAATCACCCTTGGTGGGTAGCTTTTAACAAAAGTATTACGTTTGATAAGTACTTCAGAAATGACCAACACAGAAGAGAGGCTATAATTTCATATTTGGGATTGTGCACATTTGTTGATAAACTTATCGGTGACGTTTTAGAGACACTAGAGGCAACAGAACTCTATAACACCACAAATATTTTGTTTCTCAGTGATCATGGAGAAAATCTTGGTGCTCGAGGATTATGGGGAAAATCGGTTATGTATGAGGAGTCTGTTGGGATCCCTATGATTTTAAAAGGAGATAATGTTCCCAAAGGGTCAATCGTAAAAACTCCCGTTTCTCTTATTGATGTTTTCCCATCAATTCTTGATGCTTTTAATATAAAAAAACCAGATGATATTAATGGTAGCTCTTTATTCGATATTGCAAATACACACGAGGACATAGAAAGAGTGGTCTTCAGTGAATATCACGGAGCAGGAGCAATTTCTGGAGCTTTTATGTTGCGTGACGGAAAATACAAATTAATATATTATGTCGATTTTGAGCCAGAATTTTACGACTTACTGAGGGATCCTGAAGAAATGGTTAATTTGGCCACTAATAAAGATTACGCAGATATGTTAAAAAATTATGTGACCAAACTTTTTAACATAGCTAATCCAAATGAGGTGAATAAAGAAGCCTTAGCAGCTCAAGCGATAGTTGTAGAAAAAAATGGAGGCGTTACAAAAGTCTTGGAGCGTGGCGGACTAAACGGAACTCCAGTTCCTGGAGGTAAAACTACTCGTATTAAATACAACTAATAAAATAATCATTATTATATCTCGAATTACTAATTGTTTCAGGCATATAATCAAAAAATATTTAAAAAAAAATGGAAATATTACAATACCAAGCCCCATTGCAGATCTGTTTTAGTTTTGAAACCAATGTTGCGTTAATATTTATAGTTCATTATTACCCTTTCAAAATATATCGGACACACTTACCTAAAAGTATTTTTTGTAAATAAAAAATGCTGATTTTTTTGTTATATTATGGTAGCCGAACAGCCGCATAATATACTTTTTTGCAGATTATTTATTGAAAATTTGTTGCTCAACAGCACCACAAATTGCATGCCCTACAATTAAGTGGCCTTCTTGAATGTGTGGTGTGTGAGCAGATGGGATTTGTATCAGATAATCACACATTTTGTCCATTTTTCCATGATTTAATCCTGTCATTCCAACAACACATATATTCATTTTTTTAGCTGCCTTTATTGCAGTTAAAATATTCTCAGAATTGCCAGATGTTGAATAGCAAAATAACAAATCACCCGACGCTCCTAGAGCTTTAACCTGTCTTGAAAAAAGATTTTTAAAGCCATAATCATTTCCAATGGCTGTCAAAAGAGAGCTATCCGTTGTTAAGGCGATCGCGGGCAGTCCGTCCCGTTCAAATAAAAATCTGCTAACATATTCGCCAGCCATATGCTGACAATCAGCGGCACTTCCGCCATTGCCGGCAAATAAAAGTTTTTTGCCTT
>CABXZZ010000048.1 GCA_902516825.1 uncultured SAR116 cluster alpha proteobacterium | reverse complement strand
TTAGGTGAGTTATTAGACGGTTTTATTAACCAGGCTCCAGTTGAGATAGTAGATAGATTAAGTCAGGCAGAAGTAGATGTTCCTCGTCTTTTAGGGTCTAACCTGGACAGTCTGTTGGCAGATAGTGCGTTATCTGAGTTTGAGACTAATCTTGGCCAGTTTGATTCAAGTAATATTACAATAGAAGAGATTAGCGCCAGCCGTATATCTGCAATTAGTGAAGGCATACGAGTTGAGGTAACGGGAGATAATTTTAACGCACCATTTCAGACTATGCTGGTTCTTGCTGCGAATGGTGGTAGCAATTTTGATAGTTTTATAGATTTAATAGAGGGACAGGTTACCCAGATTAGAACGACAGATATAGACAGTGGTCGTTCTGTTTCTCTTAACATTGTAAATGATGATAATGAGATGGATGCTGAGAGGTTTTTCATTGAAGCTGAAGATTCCAGTCTTGAGCTAACGGGTCGCCTTCCAAGAGACATACAAGATATCAAGCAGATATTTGACCTCGCTTCCATATCAGAAGGAGAGGCAGGTTATGAGACGGCGGTATTATCTTTTTTAAAGGTCAATCATTTTGAAGTTGAGGGCATGTCTCTGTCTTCTCCAGATAACGAGTTAATATTTATTGATAATACTGGTCTTAATTTTACAATTCCATATGAGGTTAGTGATGACGAGCTTGCATCTGATACACACAGGGCTATCAAGCTAGGGGTATCGGGGACAGTTAATGAGCTTGAGCCACTTACTGGGGATTTAGGCGGGTTAAGTATATCAGATGTTATTTTAGATAATGCTAATGGGCTTATTTCTACAGAAGAAGAATTGTCTATTACATTTTCCCCTGAGAGGTGGGACTTAAGTTTCAGGGAGTTTGAGTTAGCACTCGAGGGAACATTGGGCAATGATTTATCTCAGATACAGGAATATTTAGAAGGCAGTAAGCTAATAACTGCTCAGAATATTGGTTTAGAGCGTGCAAGTATTACAGTTGGCTCTGAGAATGATCGTACTGTTGTAGCAGAGGTAGATTTTGTTGAACAAATAGATATTGAGGATTTTGAGGATCTTAGTTTTGGGGATAATCTGATTGATTATTCTGCTGTTCAGGAAGATGTTATTCTGGGGTGGACTGACAATAACATTATTGGTAGTGATTTTAACGATGTTCTTTTAGCTCAATTTCAAGGTCAGTTAATTGATGCTGGTTTAGGTGATGATTTTCTCGGGTTTGTAACTGAGGACTATGATTATTACGATCCAAGGTTAACACCTGGAGCCCCCAGAGATTACAATACCCTAATAGGGGGGGAGGGATCAGATACCTTTTACGTTCCTATTTTAAAAGATTCCTTAACAAAGCTAATTGATTTTAATCCTACTGACGACACTTTGATGTTGAGCCCAAGTCAGCTTACCGAGAGGATGAGCCGATGGGATACATACGATTATATTCAATTAAATAGTGTTGAGGTAAGAGAGGGCGGGGTATGGGCAGAGCTTACGTCAAGAGAATGGGATTATAATCACGCAACTGATCGGGTCATAACTGACTTTCATCAGATTGTTGAGCTATCAGAGGGATTGTCTATAGAGGCAGTTGAAGAAGCAGTTGTTATAGATGATAAGATCGCTTCAGTAGGTAGCGGTGACCCAAGAGGAGATGATTATGACTACCATTACTTTGGTAGTGAGTGGGACCCAGTTTATACAAATGCTTCAGAAGTTTATGGTACGCGTTGGAATGATTATATCCAAGGGGACTGGGGTGACCAGACTTTTTATCCAATTGCCGGCAGTGACGAGATAGATGGCGGTTATGGATATGATACCGTTGTTATTAATAATAACTTTGATAAGTATATAGTTATAAATAAATACCATGAGTATGATTATGACTCAGATGATTTATGGACGGAAGATTTTAGAGTTTTATCATTTGCTACGGTTGAAGATAAAGATTCTTATGTCGCGCCTAGAATATTAGGGGAAATGGCCGTTTTATCTAAGGATGGTGTTTTTGCATCAACAATTAATGGCAATAATCTGGTCATCAAAAATCTATTGGATGATAGTGAAGAGAGTTTCGTATTACCAGACATGCCGTCTGCTAATGATGAAACATATAGCAGTCATGGCATTAACCCGCATGGTAATTTCGCTTTAGTCGGTATCATAAATGATGGTAGCAAAATCATCTTCACTACTTGGAATGGTCTCGGCGTTGAGGAAGGACAGTCTGGCGGTCTTTTCTCATATGATTTACAGACCAATCAATACAGCAGAATTGATGTGGATGAGAATGGAGAGGTTTTCACATATCGGGGTCAGAGCATTGATAGAGAAGATATTGATTTTACCCCTAACGGCGGGCAAGTTGTATTTGCACTCAGGGATAACACTTTAAACGAGTTTCATGACGGTCAGCAGGTTAATATCTACTTAAAAGATATGATGACTGGTGCAATTGAGCAAATAGACCTCGTAGATGGAATAAATATAGCAGATACCTATTCATCTTCTCCTAAAATTAGTAATGACGGTACTAAAATATTATTTACCTCAGACAAACCTCTCACACTCCTAGACGCTATTGATGATTCTAATAATGGTCGGGATGAAGATTTATTTATTTATGATGTCGCTTTACAAGAAATAAAGCAAGTTAATCAAAACCAAGACGGCAGTAGAATTGACACCCAAGGCTCCGAGTTTTCTGCAGATTTATCTGGGGATGGCAGTTTTGTTTCATTCAACGCTATGAATGAATCGGGGCATCAGGTTTGGCGTTTAGAGCTGGCAACCTCCGAGCTTCTACAAGTGTCAGATCAATATGACGGAGGTATTTATTCCCAGATTAGTGAGGATGGACGCTACGTCGTTTATGAAACAGCTAATTATTCAACTAATGGGATTGAAATTGTTGCATTTGATAATCTCAATAATGAGTATATTGATATCACTCATGATTCATTATCCTTTGGCAATGAAAACGATTTTTCTGAATCTGTCACGCAGTTATCTGATAATGGTAATCTAATTATTTGGACATGGGATGATTATACAGGCTCAGATTTCCAAAATGGTGACCATTATGTATTCTCATTAAACAATCCAGAGTTTGACGTTTCAAACTTTGAAGAGATTGATGAAATTAAATTTGATGATGGGGTGTATAGATATCAGTCTGAAGCTTCTTCGGGCACATTTCTTGAATATCCAAGCACACCTAGCATAGGGCACATTCAGGTAAGTGATGCCTGGTACGAGTTATCGGACTCAGAGTACGACAATTCTGCATGGTCTAGTTTATTAGGAGCTGGTTTAGGTGAGTTATTAGACGGTTTTATTAACCAGGCTCCAGTTGAGATAGTAGATAGATTAAGTCAGGCAGAAGTAGATGTTCCTCGTCTTTTAGGGTCTAACCTGGACAGTCTGTTGGCAGATAGTGCGTTATCTGAGTTTGAGACTAATCTTGGCCAGTTTGATTCAAGTAATATTACAATAGAAGAGATTAGCGCCAGCCGTATATCTGCAATTAGTGAAGGCATACGAGTTGAGGTAACGGGAGATAATTTTAACGCACCATTTCAGACTATGCTGGTTCTTGCTGCGAATGGTGGTAGCAATTTTGATAGTTTTATAGATTTAATAGAGGGACAGGTTACCCAGATTAGAACGACAGATATAGACAGTGGTCGTTCTGTTTCTCTTAACATTGTAAATGATGATAATGAGATGGATGCTGAGAGGTTTTTCATTGAAGCTGAAGATTCCAGTCTTGAGCTAACGGGTCGCCTTCCAAGAGACATACAAGATATCAAGCAGATATTTGACCTCGCTTCCATATCAGAAGGAGAGGCAGGTTATGAGACGGCGGTATTATCTTTTTTAAAGGTCAATCATTTTGAAGTTGAGGGCATGTCTCTGTCTTCTCCAGATAACGAGTTAATATTTATTGATAATACTGGTCTTAATTTTACAATTCCATATGAGGTTAGTGATGACGAGCTTGCATCTGATACACACAGGGCTATCAAGCTAGGGGTATCGGGGACAGTTAATGAGCTTGAGCCACTTACTGGGGATTTAGGCGGGTTAAGTATATCAGATGTTATTTTAGATAATGCTAATGGGCTTATTTCTACAGAAGAAGAATTGTCTATTACATTTTCCCCTGAGAGGTGGGACTTAAGTTTCAGGGAGTTTGAGTTAGCACTCGAGGGAACATTGGGCAATGATTTATCTCAGATACAGGAATATTTAGAAGGCAGTAAGCTAATAACTGCTCAGAATATTGGTTTAGAGCGTGCAAGTATTACAGTTGGCTCTGAGAATGATCGTACTGTTGTAGCAGAGGTAGATTTTGTTGAACAAATAGATATTGAGGATTTTGAGGATCTTAGTTTTGGGGATAATCTGATTGATTTATCCAATGTCCAACAGGATGTCCTTGTTGATAGAACATCACTAAATATAATTGGTAGTGACTTTGATGATGTGCTAATTGCAGAATATCAGGGTCAGATAATCAGTGGTGGACTGGGTGATGATTTCATTGGGTTCACAACAGAGAATTATAATAACTTTGATCCTCGTATCGCGCCTGGTCCTGCACGAGACTACAATACCCTAATAGGGGGGGAGGGATCAGATACCTTTTATGTTCCAATCTTACCAGACGCTCTAACAAAGCTTGTAGACTTCAACCCTGAAGAGGATACGATAATACTAAGTCCAAGTCAGCTTTTAGAACACACAGCTCCTTGGGATATGGAGTTCCATCGCTTTGGAGGTTTTGAGGTTAATCAGAATGGGGTATGGGCTGAACTAACAACCGTTAATAGTGATTTAGGAGCGTTACCTGGATACGAGGATACCTATCTTTATCAGATAATAGAACTTCCGGAGGATTTATCTGAAGAAGCAGTTTTAGATGCCATTATTATTGATGACACTCTTGCTTCCCTGCTGGGATATGAGCCAATAGGGGATGGGTATAACAATCATCTGTATGGGGGGGATGAGTGGAACTCAACCTATACAGATGCGACTGAAGTGTATGGAACGAGATGGAATGATCATATCCAGGGTAGTGAAAATGACCAGACATTTTATCCAATCACAGGCAATGATACAATAGATGGTGGTGATGGATATGATACTGTCGTCATAAATGCAAATTATAATAATGTGAATATTTCGACCGCATCACAGAATAATAGTCTCAATCTTGGTGTTACATCAGGAGATTGGTTGAACGTATCACATGAAGATGATCATGACTCAGCAGTTTTAGTATATGAGCGAATATCTGATAGGGGTATTAGCGTTGTATCTTTTACCGACAGAGACGGAGCAAGTCCAAATATTGGGGAAGCTGTAGATTGGCACTTTAGTAATAGTCAATATTTAGATATTAATAGATACTTTGTTGTAAATAGACAGCTTTACGACGAATTTGTCTCTAATAATAACGGTCAAAAAGTTATAAATGATGTGCCTCGGGAGTTATGGAATTGGAATTTATTTTCCGGAGATTATTCCACAGAGCAAATCGAAGTTATCGGGAATAATTTTTCCTTAAATCTGAATAATATTGAGCTTATAAACTTTTCTTCAGATGAAGGTGTTTATAAGGAGACTTTTTATACTGAGAGCGAGTCCTTTGATGTATTGTTTTCACCTTCCGATAAGCTGATTATAGAATTCGATACCGCTGAACATGTTGAAATTCAGGATCAAAATTATTTACACTTGAAAGGGTCGCTCGGTAATAAAGACGAAGTCTCAGAAATATTTGGTGAATTTGAAAAAATCATTTATTTGGATTTATATTATGAAGCTATTAACTCTGATGTAATAGGCTCGCTGCGGTATTGGCATCCAATAGACCAAGATATCAGTCAAGATGATTTTGAATTTTTTATTGAAATACCTGCGTGGATGCCTGATGCCGATTTCAATTTTATAAATGGACAGTCGCATGGTGAGGCTGAATTTGACGATAATGACGTTAACATATATTCTTCTTTTTTAGATACAACTTTTGAGATTAATGCTGACTTCAGAGACAGCATAGAAATAAATCCACCTGCATTTCAAATTTATGGAGAAATACAGTCCACTTTTAACGAAATCCCATCTCTGATTGTCTCTGGGCAAGCAAGTGATGACCAAGAATTGGATACTATTTTATTTAATTTTAAAATAAGTTCAGGAGACGGTTTCAATTTTATTTCTTCCCACATAACATCCGATACAATTAAGGAAGACGGGACATTTGAATTTGAATTTATTCCTCCAGAGTGGACATGGGATAGAATGGAAAATGTAGCTGAACCGATTGAGCTTAGTTCAGCAGTTGCAAATGATAAAAGTGGAAACACATTTGTAATAAGAGATGACGACTCCTCTTTGTTTTATCAATTTGATGGCGCTTCCAATTCCAATGATAATATCTGGCGAAATCTATTTGATCATAAATTGGAGGGTGAAGGCGAATGGGAGCACGAAGTCAGACTAGATAACTGGCTTATTTTAGATAACGGACATATATTCGCTAATGACCAGGTAGGAGCTTTGGTTAATTTTACAGATAGTAATTATCTCACCGATATAGGTGTGTTAATCCCGTCTCAATCAATAGTAAATCCGGATAATACTATTGTCTCAATACCTGACTTAATTTTTCAAGAAGCAGATAATGATGCAGCTGGAGGTGGTGAAGATAAATTATCAATCAAGGGCACTTTTGGTAATGACATAATCAATATGGGTAATCTCAATTATGATGACGTAGTTATAGATTGGTCAGCAGGTAATGATACAATTTTTATATCTGATACATCTGAAAACACCTCTGTAAGATATGACTCAGAGAGGCAATATTTTGATCATTTCGAAGAGCTTGGATTGGATGCTCCTTTAACTGGTTTGTCATTCAATAATCTGAGTGACGAGTTTATTATTTCAGGAGAACTTGGTAGCACAACCATTTTTGGATTTGTAAATGAAATTGATACAACAAGAGCGAATGATATTATTTTTGGTAGAGATAATTTCTATGAAGATATAAATCTTTTCGCCGGTAATGACATCATATCCACAGGTATCGGTGAAGATGAAATTAAACTTTCTATCGACGACGATTTAGTTCAAGAGGAAATTGAACACCTTAACAACTCGACCTTCTCAATTTTAGATTTATCAATAAACGATTCTATTGTCATTGAATTTGCTGAATTTAATTCCAGTGATTGGTTTGATCAGTTAAGTGTAAGTCAAATGAACGGTAACACTTATTTGTCACTGGAAACACCAAATATTTCAAATCAAAGTTTATTTGAAATTTATGGTAACAATTCTCTCCAGTTTGCAAGTCTTAAAGAAGATGACGATGAATATGAGGTGATATTAAGACTTTCTGACGGTCTAAATGATTTGGAAGAAAATATAGATATAGAAGACGATATAAAGAAGTTCTACCTCTCCGAAGAACTTGCTAGTGAAGGAATTTTTCTAGATAATAACCTCGGGATTAGTGTTGAAAACCCTTTATCAGATATCACCACAAGATATGACCAAGATTTAGACCAGACAATTGTTTCTTTAAATACGGACGACTTTCAGATTGACGATTTCGTTATCATCGATGGTCAACATGATATTTTTTCTGCTCAATATGTTGGGGACGATTTTTACCTATCTTTTGGCAATGCATCTGGACCGATTTACCTTTCAGACGACGACGACGAATACATTGGCGCAACTTTTTTCGAAAATACGATTTATGGTTTGGGTGGGAATGATGACCTGACCGGCGGTGATTTAGATGATGTTATTTATGGTGGTGACGGCCGAGATGATTTTTATCCTTCAGGTGGCAATGATAGTTTTTTTGGCGGGGAAGGTAATGATGAAGTAAGGTTCATCGAACACGAGGCAGGCGTTATTATTAATCAGGAAACCGGAACTATCGATGATGGCTTAGGGAATACTCACTCAATCGATAGTATTGAGTATTTCAGGGGTTCAAAGTTTGACGATGTCTTTTATTCCAAAGATACATTTGCACATTGGAAAGTTTTTAACGGTGTGGGCGGTAATGACGAGATTTTTCTTGCAGACGGACTTGATTGGATTGGAGTAGACCATTGGAATAACAATGATGGGGAGGTTAATAAACTCACCATACATAATTACAATAGCCTTGAGCAGCAATACGATACGTATCAACCAGCATTAGACACCTACGGTGTATATACTTTTACAGACGTTATCCACGTGTATGATAATGATTATGGTTACAATACTGATAATTGGTATCAAGAATTTACACTTTCTGCAGATAACAGTGACCCTGATAATACTTTTACATTTTTAGGTATACAAACATCTTCCAAAACAATAGACGATTTAGTTACATTACAGGGTGATTTTACATATAGGGCTCTTGAGAGGTATAGT
>CABXZZ010000047.1 GCA_902516825.1 uncultured SAR116 cluster alpha proteobacterium | reverse complement strand
TATCAGAAAAAGCTTGTTGATATGCAAACAGAAATAGCACTTGGATTGCAGGGATGCTTTCAGCTTGGACAATTATTAGATAGTGGCAACGCAACCCCAGAAGCTATCTCCATGCTTAAGAGAAATAATTGTGAAAAAGCCCTAACCATTGCGCGGACCGCACGCGATATGCATGGAGCGAACGGAATTCATCAAGATTATCGAGTGATGAGACATCTTACAAATCTTGAAACGGTGAATACATATGAAGGCACCTCAGATATTCACATGCTAATTTTAGGAAGAGCACAGACAGGACACCAAGCATTTAACTAATTATTTTTTTAGATTGCTTCTACCGCAAAAACAAGCCTCTTTAGAAAGACGGCTTCAAGCCTCATTATTGCCCGTCATAATAGACTCAAATGACTGAAAAAATGTTTTTGCTAATTTGCGTGCGGTACCTGTTATAAGCCTGCTACCAAGCTGAGCAATTTTTCCACCTGTTTCTGCTTTTGCCAGGTATTTAAGAGTTGTTGTTTCTCCTTCATCTGTCAATTCGACCTCCGCACCACCTTTTGCAAATCCAGCAATACCTCCCTCGCCTGCACCGCTAAGCGTTAATCTTTCCGGCGCATTTGTTGTATCCAAGGTTACTGAGCCACTGAACTTTGCTTTTATAGGACCAATTTTTAAAATTACTTTAGCGCTATATTCATTTTCAGCTGTCAAGGATAGCTCCTCACAGCCAGGAATACATTCTTTTAGTATTAGTGGGTCTATCAGTTTAGCAAAAACATCAATGCGCCTGCCAGGGATTGCGATTTCGTCACTTATTTCCATATTTCCTTTTCCTTAACAATATTAGCGGGCATTAACGTCAAATTTTTTATTAGTAATCATAAACCCTACTATCGGTATTTTCATTATTTTTTGAAACAAGAGCCCCAATTGTAAGAGGGAATATGCTGCTCCATCTTAATTATTTAGAGAATTTGGCAAGCATCATCAAAATCTATTCTAGATGCTCTTTCACGCAATGTCTCGTTATCACCGTAACCAAGATTAATAAGTATATTTGATCTCCAGCTAGTACCTAAATAAAACGCTTCATCAGTGCCAGCTCTATCAAAGCCACTCATAGGTCCACAATCAAGACCTAGATACCTTGCTGCTACTATTATATAGCCTGCTTGCAACCATGACAGCTCTCTTGCAAATTTATCACGTTCTTGCTCTGGCTTTGATTCAATCTTCGCTGTGTCCATGTGAGGTGCTAACAAAGGGATGAATTTAAAATAGTTTATGTCATAGGCAAGTATTATGGTTACTGGTGAAGATTTAATCTTTGGACGGTTATCTTCGCTTGCAACTTCTATTAATTTTAGTTTTGCCTCCGATGATTTTACAAAAGTGAGCCGCATCGGGCAGGCATTATTTGCTGTTGGTCCGAATTTCGCAAGCTCATAAATCTTATATAAAACACTGTCATTAATTTCTCTGCTAGTAAAGCTACGATGCGTTCTAGCCTCTGTGAACAACTGTTTTTCTATATGAGCGAATTCCATAATTATATCCTTTTTCTATCTTATTTTTCCAAATTTATTCGTTTTAGAAAAATGATTATTTAGTCCATCGCAAACACATTGCCAACTCATATTTTTTTCTCTCGCAATTCTGAATAAATAGTTCCAAGAGGATATAATTATCGTTCAACTTACTTATTGAATTCGGTTTCAAAATTGCAAAATTTCGCGGATGATGCCGGTTTCTGCCAGTTGATGTTTTGCATCATAATTGTCCATTTTATCTACACAAAATCAAACTAACTTATATATTTTGTTATGCCTCCACATACTTCCACAGTAGTTCCTGTCATGTAAGAGTTTTTTTCAGAGACGAGAAATGCTGCTAAATCACCAACCTCACTAGGCTCGGCCCATCTGCCAAGCATTGTCTGAGCAGAAAAACCATTGCGTAAATCCTCTGGGGTGGTGTTTCTGATTTTCGCTATAGCCTCTCCGCGTGGGCCCCAAGATTCTGTATTGACCATTCCAGGGCAGATATTATTTACAGTAATGTTATTTGAACCAAGTTCATTAGCCATTAACTTATTAAATCCAATTAATCCTGCATTCGGTATCGTAGTAGATAAAGCACCGGGGAAAAGCTGAGTGCCTGAAAATCCCGTTACATTAAGTATTCTTGCCCATTCATTATTTTTTAGATGTTCTACTGAATGTTTCGTTGAGAAAATAGCAGCCATAAGGTTTACGTTAATGGCAGTGTTCCATGTCTCTTCTGCCATACTAGCTAACGTGCCTGGAATCATACCACCAACGTTATTTACTAATATCTGAAGACTACCCAACTGTTGCACGGCCTCTTCGATGAAGTGCTGACATCCATCCTCGGAAGATAAATCAGAAATCACGCCAACAGCCTTGACGCCCTTGGCCTGTAATTCGGCTATGGTTTGATCCATTCTTTTCTGATTTCTGGCACAAATAGCAATATTACACCCCTCATTTGCAAGAGAATGAGCGATGGCCTCTCCTATTCCCTGACTGGCTCCAGTAATCGCGGCATTCTTATTTTTTAAACCCAAATCCATTCAAATCTCCCGGTTTTTTTGAAACAAACTTATCTCGGCACCATTCTACGATAGTGTTGTGGAAAAAAACATCTTTATCAAAAAAAACACGATAATTAAACAAAATATAAAGATTGCATCATTAGTATTAAAAGCTCGAGATATTGCAATATTATGGTTTAAAAGACTTTACTTCTAAACAAATTGGTTTTTGTGGTAAGAAATTTATTCCTACTTTAATTATTCTACCTATTCTCAAATTACGCTAATCATTAATCTTCGTACCATCCAAATTCTTTCCGAGCACTATCCAGACTATCAAAAATCAAATGGCCAAGGGCGACACATTCTTGTGTTGGCTCATTTATATCTGGAATTTGAACAACAGGAATACCTGCTGCATGGGCTGCCATTGTTCCAACATCTGAGTCTTCAAACGCAATGCAGTTCTTTGCTAGCACATTGACCGAAGAAGCCGCTTTTAGATAAATATCAGGCGCAGGTTTTGCGTTTTTTACCTGATCACCTCCAACTATCAATCCTATAAAAGGTCTCAGATTTGCTCGGCTTAACAACATATCTGCAGATTCAGTAAAAGAGGATGTTGCAACTACTATTTTGATATCTTGAGTATAAACATACTCAAGAAATTCTGTCGCTCCCTTTTTGACAGGAACTTCTTCTCTTAAAATTTGATGGAAGCTCTCCCACCAATATTGATTGAAAGCCCTCATATCAACATCCTTTGGCAAGATATTAGCCAAAAGCCTATCTCTTAGAACAGAACCATGTCCAGTTAACTGAGCGTAATCCTCTTTATGGCAAGAAAAATCAACGTGCTCACAGCTCGAGAAAAACGCCCTTTGCGCTACTTTTTCAGTATCAAGAAGAAGACCATCCATATCTAATAGAACAGCCTCGGGTAACGAGATTGTTTTTTTTCTGTTATCGACTTGCATCCGTCATTCTCTTATCAGGTAACTATGTTCAATCGCTCAAATGATATTATCTATTCAGATAAATTTGCTTTATATCTACAATACCTATCAATTGGCACAAATTAAAAACGGTATTAAGGACACAAAATGACACAAATATCTGTATTTGACGGTCATAACGACCTCCTACTAGCACTTTGGCGCTCAAATGACCTAGACGGTAGCTCTTTTATATCTGGAAGAGATAAAGGACATATTGATTTGCCCCGATGCAAGGCAGGCAATCTTAGTGGAGGTTTTTTTGCAGTGTTTGTTCCAGCAGCAACTGTTGCCCCTGAAAGTTTCTGGAGCAGGCATCCAGAACTTGTTCAAGGTGATATTAAAAAAAATAAACATAAACGTTCTGATAATCTTTTAAACACAGCACCAATTTCGCAGGCCTATGCTTATGTGGCAACAATTGAAATGATGGATATTGCTCATCAGCTAGCAAAGCAACATTCTGATAAAGTGCAAATATGCACCAACATTAATAATATAGAAAAAGGAATTGAAGATAAAAAAATTGCTCTTCTTCTGCATATAGAGGGCGCGGAAGCAATAAGTGCAGATTTACATGAACTTGAGGTTCTGTATGATAAAGGATTGCGCTCTATTGGACCTGTATGGTCAAGAAAGAATATTTTTGCTGAAGGTGTAAATTTTACCTTCCCCTCGACACCAGACCAAGGTAGCGGACTAACAGAAGTCGGTAAAGAGTTAGTACGTTTTTGTAACAAGAAACAGATACTGATTGATTTATCTCATTTAAATGAAGCTGGCTTTTGGGAAATCGCTAATATGTCTGATATGCCTCTTATAGCTACTCATTCGAATGTTCACGATTTATGTCCCTCTCCTCGAAACTTAACAGCACTTCAGCTCGCTGCAATAGCTGAATCAAATGGCATTGTTGGGCTAAATTTTGGAATTGGATTTTTGCATTTTGAAGGCAAAAGAGATAGATTTTTATCTCTCGATACAATGTGTAGACATCTCGACGCATTACTTGAAGTTCTCGGCGAGGAAGGTGTCGCACTTGGCTCAGATTTTGATGGCATTGAAGTTTCAGATCATATAGCCGATTGCTCAGGTCTACCAAACCTAATAACGGCTATGAAAAAAAATGGATTTGACGATAAGTTGATAAAAAAAATATGCTCGGAAAACTGGCTTCAATTTATCAAAAAAACACTCAGTTAACCATTCATTTCTTTCGAACCGTGCCAAATAACTAATAAAAAAACTCACTCAAAAGATATTTTATATCACCGCCATTTTTGGGACAACATAGAGGTGGGTATTAAGCTCCTGATTATCAGCCTCAACAGCACGCCTTAGCTGATATTCAATATCCGGTATTGCTGATTTAACTCTTGCCCATGATGGAATAAAAGGTGTTTCCATTGGTGCATAGCTAAAGTCACTTCCTGCACGCATTATATTTTCAGCAAATAACTCAACGGCCCTCTCCTCTGAATCGATATCATAACTCAGTCCATTGACTTCTGCGTCTGTTTGATAATGACGAATCATATCGAGCGCAGTTCGAAAGTAAGAGGCTTTCAACGACCTAAAAGTCTCAGGCCCGAAACTATAACCTTGAGTTGCTAACTTTCTGATGAGAACCTTTACGATATCGATCGACATGCGAGACAATCCAAAATCACGGTCATCTCCTGAGAGTTCCTGATGTTTGTGGTCATATGTATCTGCTATGTCAATTTGGCACATTCTGTTACTTGCCTGATTTCTTTGCATTTCTGATAATATTCCGACCTCTAAACCCCAATCTGATGAAATACGTAGTTCAGGTATAAGAGACCTTCTGAAAGAAAATTCACCAGCAAGCGGGTATCTGAAACTTTTCATGAAAGTTAGATAATCGTTCGGGCCAAGCACTTTTTCCAAAGCTAGGAGAAGCGGGGACACAAGAAGGCGTGACGCTCTTCCATTCATTCTACCGTCAGCTATTCTAGCATAAAACCCCTTGCAAAATTCAAATTGGTAATTTGGATTAGCTATTGGATAAAATAATCGAGCAAGTAACATTCTATCGTAGGTTAGAATGTCGCAATCATGAAGTGCAATTGCATCTGCCTTTCCTCGAGCGTTAACATAACCGATACTATACCAAACGTTTCGCCCTTTTCCAGCCTCAATCGGAGCAAGACCCTTATCTTCAAGCATATCTGAGATCGATTTCATTCGAGGCCCATCATTCCAAATCAATGAAAACGGTTGGTTCAAATCCTTAAAGAAAGAATAGGCATGTTCGTATTGCTCTCGGTCTGCCTTATCCAGCCCAATTATGACGTGGTTAAGGTATTTTACCCTTGCAAGATGCCTGACAATATCTTTAAGTGCGGATCCTTCTAGCTCAGAATACAAACTTGGCAGGATAAGTTCCATGGGCCTATATCCTGAAAATAATTTTAGGTCATCCTCTACCTGCTCCAGTGTTCTAGTTCCGAAGTTATGCAGCGTTGCTACACTCCCATTTTGTGCAAAGTCACCCATAATTTGCTACTTTCTGAATATTGTTGATAGCTAATGCCTTTCGAACGGCCTCTAACCATCCAAGTGGCGCAATACTACCAGCTATTATCGTGCGGTCTAAAGGGATGGATAATGACAATAAAGGTTTATGAGGACGTGGAATGATGCAAGATACATCGCAGGCTTCTAAAAGCTCAACATCATTTTCGCTATCACCAACCCCCACTAGAAACGCAGGAAAACCATTTTGATTAGAATTATGTTGGATAAGTTCACAAAAGTCAGATTTATTATGCTTACCGCTTAATGTTAGAACTCTACCACCTTGATGAACAGAAAGATTATTTGTATCGAGTATGTGTTTTAAATGGCGGAATTCAGCTCTATTACCAACAAACTTGAAACAAAAAGAGAATTCACGATTTAAAGCACTTTTAAGTCTCTCACCTTTAAGACCAAATAAATTTATCTGTTGTTGTATATCCATTTCATGCAAGAACAAGCATTGTTTTTGGAGCTCGTTTGGTACTTTTTCAGCCCAAACCTGCGATAGTTTGTCGACACTAATAGCATTTTCTGACAACAAAGTATCTGGCAATTTGCTATCCGGAACTAAAGAGCCTGTATTCTGTAATCCGGCTCCATTTTCATAAACAAATGGTAATTCCCACCCTAATTCAGAACAAAAAACATTCATTTCGGTTTTTGTTTTGCTTGAAGCCGGAATAATATGTATGCCAGAATCCAGCAACTCTAAAATATCATTATGTATTTGCTTAAAACTAAAGGTCGAATGATTAAGCAAACTGCCATCCAAGTCTGTCATTATTATAACTGTCAAAATAACCTACCGTTTGAATTATAAAGCGTATCGTAGTTAAAGCGTCTTCTCAAAATGTAAAAGTGCTATTTTCTTCACAATGCGATGCGTTTTATGCACCGGCCACTCGGATAATAGTAAACTTTCTGTAGTTAAATTTTTTATTTTCTCTTTTCTAACTAGACTGAAGATAATATATTTCAACATTTTGGTAAGATGTTGCTAAGTTAGCGCTTAAAATAATATTGAAATATCTTTCTGAATCCCCATCAGATTTTGTAAAAGCCGGTGGCTGTTTTTTCAAAAACACTCTCGTGAAGATGTTCTGGAACCAGCCTTTTAACGGCTGAAAACAGACGCATGTAATCTGAATATAAACTATCAACTGGAAAGTTTGAACCAAACATGCAGCGTTTCGGACCAAACTGTTCAAGGCAAGTTTCGATTAAAACCTTAAAGTCCTCTGTTTTCCAATTATGTTCAAACATGCCAAGGCCAGAAATCTTACAGCTTGCATTTGAAAGCGACGAAATAAACCTTAAGGCTTGTTGCCAATATCTTATTCCGGGTGCCGTTCTATCATGTGGGCTTCCTGCATGACAAACGGCAATTTTCAGTTCTGGTACTTTCTGCAATAAAAATGAGGCCTGTTTCATCACTTCTGGAATAAGCTGAAGATCAAAAGAAAGACCCCGTCTTGATAATTCTTGCAAGTTTTCTAGTACAATCGGTGATGATATATTTTCTAGCAATACCGAGCTAGCTTCTGCACCCGGTGCCCTGCTTAAAATTTGGCGTATGCCTACTACTGATGGGAGTTTCTGAAATAGATCTAACTTGGCAGGCATTTGCGTTTCTGTTAAATCACAATACACCACCTGCATCATAGACCAGTCTAAACTCCTGCTAGCCACGCTATCAATCCAACGAGCCTCTTTCATCGGGTCCTCAGCACCGACTTGAATATGAACAGAGCCTCGAAAGCCGTGCGGTTGGCAGTCAGCTCGAAAATCATTGATGAGATAGTTCTTCTGAATCGGCTTAGGATCACCAAAAAACCTCATTGTGGATTTTTCTTTAAGCCAAGGATAACTAACGGCAGACAAATCCCATAGGTGATGATGAGCATCAATCATATAAGGTTTGTTTCCTTCATGCGCTTTAAAACATCAAGCCCTTGCATTTTCCAGAAATGGAGAAAATCAATAAAAACCCAGTTTTCGGAGAGTTTATCCCCTTCACGCCGGTAGAAGTCAATTACACGCATGTCAGCAGGTTTCCTGCAGGCTGGCATACCCATAAAACCGCCGGTAGGCCAAAGAGTAAGGTTTGGCCATCCAAAAAACCCCCCAAATGCGCCTTCTGCTATTCTACAGATATGGCCATTAAATTGCCGATTAGCAAACCCTTCGCGGAATGGGCCACTATGCTGATGTGCATATCGCTCTAATGTATAGGTCGCTCCAATACCTGCAGGTCCCCACCAAATCATGTCTTCATTCCAGCTTCGTCGTAATTCATCTAGTAAAGGCTCTTCTCTACCACCACTCCAATTTTTGCAGTCCTCCATCATATTCTCAATCGCGTTTAGAGTTTTCTGGCTCTCTATTTCAGGCACTGGCTCCAGAATCAACCCGTTATGTGTCATTGGACCTGGCTGAACAAGATGTGCGCCAGTTTGCGGGGGAAAAGGATTATAGCCTGCCTGCATCATAAAATGAGGGATGTCAAAAAACATAGCCGTTTCAGCAATCTTATTATCCTTAACATGATTAAATTCGCCATATCGAAGCATCATAATTTTTTTTGTCGCTGGAATGTCAAGCCATGGGCTATCAAACAGACCCATGATATGGCCCATGGACGCTACCCATACGCCCTCATGTCCCTTTATCTTGTTATCACCAGCAAAGAAAATATCCGTTCGTCTTTGCATATGGCTTATAGATTTTTTAAGAGGCACCCAAAATTGTTCTGCAACCGCTTTTGGGCCAACCTGCTCATTAAAAGGATGATAGCCACGCCATAAAACTTTCGGGTGCATCACATCTACCAGCAATTCTTCAACCCCTTTATCAGATGTCGAATCGAGCCTGCGATAATAATCTTGTACTAGTTTCTTGGCATTTTGTTTGTTATTCATGTAGAAAT
>CABXZZ010000046.1 GCA_902516825.1 uncultured SAR116 cluster alpha proteobacterium | reverse complement strand
CCCAATTTTGGTTTTAGATGAGGCTACAAGTGCGTTAGATAGCGAAGTTGAGAGTGTAATCCAGAAGGCGTTACAGCATATTATGGTTGGCAAAACAGTATTTGCAATTGCACATCGGCTTTCGACAATTGCACATATGGACCGAATTATTGTGATGGATGAGGGACAAATAATTGAACAAGGAACACACAGTTCTCTTCTCGAACTTAATGGGATTTATGCAGGCTACTGGAACCGTCAATCAGGCGGGTTCCTGGGTTTCGATGTTGCTGCAGAATGATAAAGGTAGCTTTAATTTGAAATCTACCAACATTAGTATACTACTATCTCGTTGTGCAAAGTTCTGTTGATTTGATATATGATTAGAGGCTATTCAAAGCAGCTTAAAATTATATTGAGCCATAATGATTATACGTATTTATAAATCGTATTTTTATTGTGCGATGATATTTTTATGAAGCCAGTATTTTAAGTGAATTTAACAATAATACTAACTCTAATATTTTTATTTTTCCTCATTTATTCAATATGTTAAAACAATTACTGTTTTAATTATTTTCTTGAGTTAACTGCCCTAAAATATTACTGTTGAGTAGTAATATTACTGTACGGGACACAACTGCAATGGCTAGCATTAAGTTAGATAACGTTAACAAGTGGTTTGATGATAAACATATCATTAAAGATGTGTCACTTGATATAAAAAGCGGCTCTTTTTCAGTGCTGGTTGGACCTAGTGGGTGTGGGAAGTCAACACTTCTTAGAATGATCGCTGGATTAGAAGATATCAATAGTGGGACTGTGTCTATTGATAGTCGAATAGTTAATGACCTTGTGCCGAAACATCGAAGTGTTGCAATGGTATTCCAATCTTACGCTTTGTTTCCGTATATGACAGTTTTTGAAAACATAGCGTTCGGTCTTACAATTGAAAAAAGGCCAAAGGACGAAATTAAAGAGCGTGTTTTTGAAACTGCAAAAATTCTGCAAATAGAAGAATTACTAAAAAGAAAACCTAAGCAATTATCTGGTGGTCAAAAACAGAGGGTAGCCATAGGACGTGCTATAATTAGACAGCCAAAGGTTTTCTTATTCGACGAGCCACTTTCTAATTTGGACGCTTCACTTCGAGTACAGATGCGAGTTGAAATAGCTAGACTCCATGACCAAATTGGCGCAACAATGGTGTATGTAACCCATGATCAGACTGAAGCTATGACGATGGCCGACGAAATTGTTGTTCTAGACAAAGGTGAGGTATCCCAAATCGGGCCACCTATTAGTCTGTATAAAAAACCTGCAAATGAGTTTGTTGGCGGATTTATAGGTTCTCCTAAAATGAACCTAATTGATACTAAAATTTCTGGTAAATCTAAACAAGGTTTTGAAGTTGGTCTAATGAAATCGATTGATCTTACCATGAACGGGTCTTCTGATAAAATAAATATTGGAGATAATATAAGACTGGGCATTCGACCAGAAGACCTTTCCGTAAATTCTGGTAAGTTCAAAAGCTGGAAAGGCAGAGTTATCCTAGTTGAAAGGCTTGGCTCAAGCACGTTTCTGTATATTGATAAAGAAGGCGAGCCACTCATCGCAGAAACTAATGCAGAGAGCAACATCAATGTTGGTGATGAAGTTGAGGTAGGATTTGACCCTGAAAAGTGCCACATTTTCAACGCTGACGGACAGATTATTTCTGCTCACTAATCTGTGTGTTTAAATGTTTCAGAATAGAGATCTAAGAAATTTCTACCAAGTCAGTGAATAGAGTTCCTGCTTCAACAACAAGTCCAATAGCCCCTGATAAAAGAGGACTATTTTTATCATCATACTCAAGAATAGACTTTGAGTTTAGCTTTCCCTTTATAACGCTACCATTTACAACTAATTCCATCCGATAGGCTTTGTTTAGCTCAAATGTTTGTTGCATTTCGCATAATATAGTGACCCCATCAAGCACTTTCACAAGCCTTAATATACCCTCAGCTGTTAATTCAAGCGCATAATATCTTTGCAGACCCTGCACTCTTGCTACAATTCCGCCAGACTTACCGAGGTAAAATTTCACGTCTGAAGAGACAGTATAATCCGACCAATCAGATGAACCTGTTAGTATTAACCCCCTACCTAGATTGTTGCTAATCTTAAAAGCTGGCTCCCAGGACCTATCTGTCCAGTGGTCACATGCTTTAATCCAGCTGTTCCGCCACATGACTGCAGCAGTATCATCAGGCACTTCCCCCCGAGCAAGTGGAGTAACATGCACTGGTCTATGGAATTTAGTAATAGGTTTTCCTGATATATTTACATAATCGAGATATAGTTTACCAGCAGTCTGATTTTCTCCGGAAATAATTTCTAAGCCTATCTCGGTTATTGGAAAAGAGTCTGGAACATCCAATTGCCAATTAATTTTTTTTAGTTCACCAGGTTCGATTTTAATAACTTCTGCTTTGTAAGTTGTAAGCGTATCACTTTTTGAATAGGCATTCACAAAAAAGCGGCATGATATAAGTTGCGTGTTATTTATGTCTGCAATTATCTCAGAGGAGATTATTTGGCCTGGGTATATTTGTGGACAGCATAAAAAATTATAACTAAAAAATGTCTTTTTTGCTTCACCTTCCAATTGAGTTAATTCTTGAGGAAAAAAAGAATTGGCAAATATTTTTCCCTGTTCAATCGAAGCCAGACTATAGCTTATTTCAAGACAGCGTTTTCCAGTGCGGCTATGACCCTCGACGTTATTAATTTCTAGAAAAGAGCTATGTGATGTTTGATTTAAAATATCACCTCTCCACCCCTGGAGAGCACCCGGCATTTCAAAGCTATAGCGAGCACCTTTTTTTGGGGGCAAAAATTTTGTTCCACGAATTTGGTTAGCAAGTTTTATAATTTTATAAGACTCTGTTAGTGCATCCGTAATTGTCTGTGAACCATCTGCGGTTGGACAATACATGATATCACTTACTGGGCCTCGCCAATCAATTCCACTATCAAAACTTTTTAATCCGTTTCTGATACCAATAAGGCAGCCAACATTCCCAGAATTGCAATCAGTATCCCATCCAGCAGTGTTTACGATGTTCATTGTTTTATCAAAATCACCCTCACCATATAATAATGAGAGAATAATCAACGCATGGTTTGGAATCATATGACATCCACCAGGATAGTGCTGGTATCCATAACGACCTTCAATATTTTTTCTGGTTATTTTCCAATCCTTTTCCAATGAATGCCATTCTTCGATGTCACTTATCAGCCTAAAAATTTCAGATCCCGTAGGAATGACCATTTTGGCAACTGATAATAATTTTGAAATTTTCTTTTCTACAAATGCGTATGATTCGAGCGCTGCAACAATTTGCGCACCATAGACCGCTTCACCATCATGACTCACACTCGCTGCTTTTCTGGCGAGTTCTGCTGCTTTTTCAGGATCACCAGGACAAACCATTGCCCATCCATCAATAAAGATCTGTGCCCCTATTTGCTCCGCTACCACTTTGCCATTTTGCGCAATTGAACCGCTTTGAGGGGCAAGGATACCACTTTTTAGATTTTGATAGGCAGTATGCTCCGTTGACTCTCCAACACCTCCCCACCATAGTATTGTCTCTTTCTCAACAATATAATTTAACCACGTCTGACCAATTTGTTTTGCCTCAATATTTAAATTTGACTCATAATCCTTCAGAGCCCTTAAAAACGTGAAGGTTCCCGTTATATCGTCATCTGTTACAATCAACGGCTTGTCTAGCTTATCATTTACATAGTAGTGAACCTCTCCTATTCTTTGCTTGATAATATCGTATGTCCACTGCTCAAATGGCCTTCCCAGATATACACCGATTATTTTACCCAGAACGCCTGCGTAGACTTTTTCTTGATAAATACTATCAAGTTCCATCACTATCCCTTTGTTCCGCCGCTCGTTAAGCCGGCTATGAAGTTCCTTTGGAACAAAATAAATAATACCGCTAATGGCGCTGCCATCATAATTGAGGCAGCACTTATTAATGCATAATTCTCGTCTCTCATATTTTGAAAAGAAAATAATATTGATGATATTGGCTTAAAATCTTCGTTATGAATGAACGTAACCGCAAATAGAAACTCATTCCACACAGCTAAACTCACAACTAAACCAGTTGTAAGGAAAACAGGCCAAGATAATGGAAGGGCTACTTTTGTAAAGAGCTGAATAGTCGACGCTCCTTCAACAATTGCTGCTTCAAATAATTCTCTTGGAAGTTGAACCATATAGCTTCTTATCAAAAAAACAGCAAATGGTGCATTTAACGCACTGTAAATAAGTATAAGGCCAATAAATGTATTATTGAGATGGAGATTTTTCCAGATAATGAATAATGGCAAAATGAATAATTGAGCTGGAATGCTCAACCCAACAAGAAGATAAATTCCTATCAAAATGGTAGCCTTTCCATTTGGATTTAAAACTGCCAAACTAAATGCCGCCATGCTTGACAATGAGAGACAAACAATTAGGGTCCCAGTCACCAAAAAAAGTGAATTCATCATTACTTTCGCATAATTTCCAATCATAAATGCGTCATAATAATTCATTAATCTCACTGTTTCAGGGAAACCAAGCGGGTTTATACCAAATTCTTCATCTGGTTTAATAGAATTGAACAACAGTATTAATATTGGCAAAATTATTGTCAGCGCCAAAATCATTAATATGACATGATTGCCCAAAGCGCCTTTCAGCTTATTTTGAGAGAAAAGCATTTTTTATATCTCCCAACCTAATTTTCTTAAAGTCCAGAAGAAGCCCAAAATCGTGAACACATAAACAAACATCAATGCGCCGACAGCAGATGCATATCCAACATTCATATTTCTGAATGCTTCAAAATACATGAAATTCGCAACTACTTCAGAGCTATAGGCCGGGCCCCCGGAAGTTAAGATATAAACATAATCAAAAGCTGGTACAGACCAGATGATTATGATCAAAAAAGAAAATAAAAACATCGGTCTTATTGAAGGAAATGTTACATATCTAAATTTTTGCCATTTTGAAGCACCCTCAATATCCGCGGCCTCGTATAAGCTTTCTTCAACTTGATACATGGCAGTTATATATATTACTACGAGGAACCCCCAAAAATGCCAGCCATCCACAAATGCAACCGCATATAAAGAAGTCTCTTTCGTGGTTAACGGCGATGTTGCAAGAGACTCCCATCCAATATCTCTAAAAAACGCGGCTAATCCGTGGATAGGATGGAATAGATATTTCCAAATAAGGCAGTTGACTATACTGGCTAAAATATAAGGAAAAAAGAATACAAATCTGTAAAACATCTGAAATCGTCTAACCCCTGTAAGCAAGAAAGCTGCTAAAAGCGCTAGAGCAATAGGCACAGTTAGGAACAAACCAGTCCAGATTAAATTATGCGTGACCGCTTTTTTAAACACACGGTCATCGAAAAGCTCTATGAAGTTTTCAAACCCTACAAAATTAATTTTGCCAAAACCATTCCAGTCAGTAAAACACAAAGCAAGGCTTGATAATGATGGAACTGCCACGACAAGCAGATGTATAAACAACACGGGTGCTAAAAAAAGCCAGCTTGTCATTTCTTTATTTATCGAATTTTTCATGAAAACATAAAATAGAGCCGCAAAACGGCTCTATTTTTCCAGTTATTTCTATCTCGCTGCTATGGGCAGGAGTTCATTATTTTTTCTTGCTTTTTCCCAAAGCTCTTGTTGTTCACCTAGGAATTCTTTAACTGAGATATCGCCAGCCCAGACTACCTCCATATCTTTCCAGATATGAGTTCCAGCTTCAGGAGGATAGTATGTCCATGTTGTGTATCCATAGTGACCCTTCCCAGTTCTTTCAGAGAAATCGACGAGGTAATCCCTGAGTCTTGGATCTACATCATCCCCAAAATCTGATGCCTCATAGTATAAAGGCATTAGCCAAGCTCCGAAGTCTCTGCTTTTTGTAAACTCAACTATAGTCTCTCGATTAGATACGATCCAGTTTAATACCTCTGCAGCTGCATCTTGGTTTTTACTAGCCGCATTCACTGAAAGTGTGCCCCCAACCGATAACTGATAGTTAGGTTCCCCACCATTCTTAGTTAATATAGGCAATGGCGCCCAGCCCCATTCATCACCCTCAAGTGCTGTTGCGATTTCAAAGCCCCAAGATCCTATTTGTAGCATAGCAGCCTCTCTATTATGAAATTGAGCAGAAAAATCGTCCCAGCCAACAGCATAATAATTTTCCAGACTTCCCGACCAATATCCAGCCATCATGTGTTTTTTAAGTAACTCAAGGGCTTCCACAAATTCTGGTGCAGTCCATTCTTTTTCACCTATCATCGCCTTATACACATTATCAGGTCCTGCAACAGTATTGAGATAATTTCCTGCTAGATGCTCATGTGTCATTGGCCAACCCGAAGAGCCATATGCAAATGGATACATACCTTTTGACTGAATCATCCCAGCGAGCGCTTCATATTCGCCCAGATTTGTGGGTAATGACCATCCGTTTTCATCAAATAATGTTTTATTATAAAAATAAAGCATACTCTCATAATTTTTAGGAAGAGAATAAAGATTGCCACCAAATACACCTGTATTATAGGCCCATGGAAGTATCTTATCTTTCCAACCATTTTTTTCTGCAACTTCTTCAAGAGACATCAAAAAGCCTCCAGACGCGTATTTAGCGACATAAGTTGCTCCAGAAGAAGAGATTATATCTGGACCAACACCGGCTAACAACGCCGTTCTTGTTGCCTCGTTATATTCGCCCTCTTTAAATATTATCTCCAACTCAACATCCTCTTGAGATTGATTAAAACCATCCTGTATATATTTGACAAGAGCGTCATTGAGGCCACTTCCCTCCTCAGAGTATTCCCACCAAATAACATCTGTTTTTGCTACAACTGCTGTTGAAAATAAAACTGTTGACGCAACAATCCCATATAAAAGATTTTTAATTCTCATTTCTAATTCCCTCCTGTTTTTTTATCACGCTGAATTTCGCCGAATAATTTTATACGGCTGCTTTATTGTCTGCCCTTGTCCAATTATTTGTTTATTAAGACGTCCAATAATTATTTTTGCAGCTTTCTCTGCACTATTTTCCTGAAATCTATCAATTGTTGTAAGTGACGGTGTCACCAATTCTGCAGCCGGTATATTATCAAAACCAGTGACCGCGATTTGGTCTGGGATAGACAGACCAAAATTTTTAATGACCCTCATACACCCAATGGCCATCAAGTCGTTGGCAGCCACAATAGCAGAAGGCATCGGCCTTTTTATTAAGAGCTTTTCAAGCGCTATTTCACCACCATTTTCCGTGAATTCTTCTTCCAATTGCACAAATGGTTGAATACGGGCATTTGCCAGCGCCTTTTTGTATCCAGAAACACGGAGATGCTGTGGTCCACCTTTTCCTGAAATCATGCAGATATCTTGGTGCCCCGCATCAATAAGAAGCTGGGTTATTTCCTCGAACGCCGTATGGTCGTCAACATATATATTATCAAACGATTGCTTCGCCTGAGATCTTGCATTTGATTCAAGTCTTACTACTGGTATATTTTGTTCAGCAAGCTCCTCAAAATGGGATGAATCAAAATTGAAAAATACACCTATAATCCCATCGTACCTACCTTGCTTTGCTAGCTCTATATAATGCAATTCCTTGTCTTTACTTCCATCGGTATTAAGCGTTACGAGATCATAATCCTCCAACTCACAAGCCCGTTGCACTCCTTTGACAAGGGCCGGATAAAATGGGTTTGTGATATCAGGAATGATACAAGCTAAAGTTTGCGTTCGGTTGGTTCGCAATGCTTTGGCGAATCGATTTGGCTTATAATTAAGTTCTTTGGCAGCTTTTTGGATTCGCTCAATGGTATGAGCCGGTATATTAAACTCTGAAAGCGGATTTAAGGCAATAGAAACAGCAGCTTGAGACACACCTGCCTTTGTTGCAACATCCTTTTGAGTAGCATTATTGAAGCCCATGGGGTCAAAATCCAGTAATTAATACGTATTAGTAATTCGTATTAATAAAAGTGACATGCTTTAAATTTTTGTTCAATAAAAAAATGTTTTTTTGGCTTTCCCCCTATTTTATATTGGTGTTCAGCATATGATGCAAAGAAAAGCGGGGGCTCAAAAACTAGAAACAAGGTCTATAAAGATTTTGCAGTATAAAATAGTTTGAACATTGTGCATTTTAGTTTGCAGTGTGGTGCGAAAATAACGTTTGTGATTGCGGAAAATATAATTAGAATGGAATTGTTAACAATTGACAAAAACTTAGTGAGTTTTTATGGAGACTTTGATGAACAACAATAATTCTAATTTAAAGAATATTTTAATTAACCCTAATTCACAATTAGGTGGTACTAGAAGAAAATTCATAGCCCAAAGTGCTGCTATTGGTGCGGTTAGCCTTTCGGCTCCTTTTATTTCTAAAATTGCTAGCGCTTCTTCGTCAGTAAATGTCTTAGCATTTGGCGGATATGAAGAGTCTGGAATGTTAACAGAATTTGAGGAAAAAACAGGGATATCGGTAAATCTGAAAATCCATGATGGCTCGGACGAAGAAATGATTGCCTTAATGGAAACTTCATCTCCCGGCACTTTTGACGTTATCACCCCTACCAGTGCATACATACCAAAAGCAATAGAAGATGGGATAATAGCCGAGTTAAACCCTGCTGATTTCCCACTAGACGACTATTTTGATATAATCGCAAAATGGCCGCCTGTGTGGAAGTCAGGTAAATTGTATGCGATCGTAAATCGTTTTGGTTATTATGGCATAACTTATAATCACAAGAAATTCTCAGAATCTGACGTTTCATCCTATGACATTCTTTTTGATCCTTCAGTAAAAGGCAGGGTAGCACTCTTCGACTGGTTTCTGCCTAACATGGGATGCATGTCCAAATATAACGGAAATCCCAACCCCTACGATTTGGACGCAGCTGCATTTTCAGCTTTAAACGATACACTAATGAAACTTCGTCCACAGGTAGGTCTTGTAGGAAACACTAGCCAAGTTATTCAGGCTATGGCTGGCGGATCTTATGATTTAGCTATTGCAGGTGAATGGGTCCAAGCAGGGATGTATGATGATGGACTCCCGTTCAAGGCCCTAGTTCCGGAGCAAGGCGGCGTAACGTGGGATCAAGCTGTTTGTGTTTCCGCAACAACTCCCAACAAAGAAAATGCAGTAAA
>CABXZZ010000045.1 GCA_902516825.1 uncultured SAR116 cluster alpha proteobacterium | reverse complement strand
AAGAGAAACTCGCAGAGAATCATAAGAACTTTGAGGTTTAGAAAAAGTTAAGGTGATGAATATTTTTAGTAAACTATTCGAGAAAACGTAGCGATGCAGTCCTCTTCTTATTTGTCAAACGCCCTTGTTAGTCTTCTAGCCAACCACCTAAGTGATTATCCGGATACTACTCTTATTAGATTTACCAATGGTGAAGCGCCAATCACTAGAGCGGCATTTTTCTCTACTTGTGAGCGCTATTGTGCTTTTTTTCAAAATTCGGGTTTAAAACAAGGCGACAGGATTGTTGTTCAAACACCAAAATCTTTAGATAGCCTGTGTCTATACGTAGCTACGATTATGGCAGGGGGAATTTACATTCCGCTAAATCCTGATTTTACAGATACAGAAGTATCTTATTATTTAAATGACTCTCAGCCCACCATTTTTATTTGCATGCTCGATAGAACAAATACATTGTTGCAAATCGCACGCGAATCAAATGTACGGCACATATATAGCTTAGGTGTAGACAAGTCAGGTTCATTCTATGAACATATAAATTCACAAAATTATGAGTTCACGTCTGTTGCTGAGCGGCATGAAGAGGATATTGCAGCTATTTTATATACATCTGGGACAACAGGAAGACCAAAGGGCGCGATGATACCTCATCGTGCGTTAGGCTCAAATGCATCAACCCTTTGTAAGCAGTGGAAGTTTAGCAAGGAGGATGTGCTAATACACGCACTACCCGTATTTCATACTCACGGGCTGTTTGTGGCTACTAATGTTGCATTGGTAAGTGGTGCTGAAATGCTATTTATGGATAAATTTGACACAGAAAAAGTTATCCAGGCAATGCCGTCAGCTACCTCGCTAATGGGTGTTCCTACGTTTTATACACGCTTGCTTCAGCATCCTGATTTATCTTCGGCGGCTCAGAATATGCGTTTATTTGTGTCTGGTTCAGCGCCCTTATTGGCTCAAACACATGAAGAATGGACTAAGAAAACAGGTCATGCGATTCTGGAACGCTACGGTATGACAGAAGCGAATATGATTACCTCAAACCCCTATGATGGAATAAGAAAGGCTGGCACAGTAGGTATGCCGCTTGACGGTATAACGGTGCGTATAACCTCAGAAGAGACGAAGGAGGAAGTTGCCGAAGGTGAGGTTGGAAGTCTTGAGATGAAGGGTCCGAACTTATTTACAGGCTATTGGCAGAATCCCAAAAAAACAGCGGCAGAATTTCGCTCTGACGGGTATTTCATATCAGGGGATCTTGCTTGCCGTGATGAGGATGGCTATATCTCCATAGTCGGTAGAGAGAAGGATTTAATTATTTCTGGGGGATTTAATATCTACCCTAAAGAGATTGAAACAGTTTTGGACGAGCTGACAGGGGTAAGTGAGAGTGCAGTTGTCGGTGTTCCTCATGCAGATTTTGGAGAGGCCGTTATTGCGGTTATTGTAACTCAACAAGAAGACGAGCTGTCACAATCAGATGTGGCAAATTACGTATCTAGCCAACTTGTGAATTATAAACGCCCAAAACATGTGGCGTTCGTTTCATCACTGCCAAGAAATAGTATGGGAAAAGTCCAGAAAAACTTATTGAGAGATCAGTTCAAGACTTTATTTGAAAGCGATTAAATAATATCTTTTGGAGCTTTTGTATCCAAATATGCAATTACAGTGGCAGAGGTTGTTATCATGGCGCCGCCCAGTACCACAAAAATATCAAACCTATCACCAAATAGATAAATGCCCATAATACTTGCCCAGACAAGTTGCAAATAAGTGACAGGTTGGCTAATCGTCATTGGCGCAAGGCGGAAAGATTGTGTCATCGCAAAATGCCCAGTTGTTGCTAAAATAGCTACTAACCCAAGACAAATAAAGTCAAAAAGTTCTGGGGTTTCCCATACTACCAGCACCATTGGTATTTGAGCCATAGATACAAATAAGCTTAGCATACCAACAATAACCATTGAATTTTCTTTGAAAGAAAGCCGTTTTGCCATCAGGTAGGAAGCTGCAAATATTGGGGAGGCAAGCAATTGTGCCAATTGTCCAAGAGAGACTTGCTGAAAACCAGGTCTAATAATGACCATCGCGCCTATAAATCCAATACTAATTGCTATTAGGTGGTATGGTTTTAAATGCTCGCCGAAAAACAAGGCTGCCCCGATTGTAACATAAAGAGGAATTGAATATCCAATAGCGGTGACTTCGGCAATTGGAATATGAATGGTTGCGTAAAACCATAAAATCACCGCTATACTATGAATAGCCCCGCGCAAAATAAAGAATTGTAGACTTTTTCGTTTCATCTTTATGGCTTCTGATGTTTGGTTTTTTGTATCCATTAATAATCGCTGCATAACAGGCAGCCAGAAAGGTGCCAGCATGATCGCACCTAACAAATAACGAATAAATGCAGCCTGAGTTGCTGGCATATCTGTTCCAATATAGCGAACAACCGTCAGCGTTAGCGAAAAACAAATGGTTGTTAATACCATCCATAATACGCCAATGAATATTTTAGAATTCATAAAAGATAGTTCTAGTCATTCAGCGTGCCAAAAACAAAACTAGACGAGAAAGTCAAAATCCACCCCTTCATCTGCCTGTAAGACATGTTCCATATATAATTTATGGTAGCCCCTTTTGGCAATAAATCTGCTGAGATCAAGCGTTTCCCGGCGGCTAGCAAGTTCACTATCTTCTACATGCAGATGCAGGCTTCTTGAATTTACATCAAGGCTTATCTTATCGCCGGTTTGGACAAGCGCCAGCGGGCCACCATCTGCTGCTTCTGGACAAACATGAAGTATGATAGTGCCAGATGCTGTGCCACTCATACGCCCATCCGAAATCCGAACCATGTCTTTGACACCTTGTCGTGCGAGCTTTTTTGGAATCGGAATTAGGCCTGCCTCTGGCATTCCTGGGGCTCCTTTTGGTCCAATATATCTCAACACCAAGATATCCTCTTTATGAACATCTAGCTCTTCGCTATCTATTCTATTTGCCAAATCTTCGAGCCCATCAAAAACAACTGCTCGGCCTGAGTGAGTAAGAAGACTATCACTTGCAGCAGATTGTTTTATAATGGCTGTATTTGGAGCAAGATTGCCTTTAAGAACTGCCATCCCACCTTCGCGGTAAATAGGGTCTGCTGCTGATTTAACAATATTTTGCTGCCATGAAAACTCAGTCTCCTCGATTGTTTGCCTCAGTGTTTTTCCAGTAACGGTGGAGACATCTAGATGCAGCTTATCTTTTAATTCAAGAAGAATTCGCGGAAGACCACCTGCTTTATATAAATCTTCCATATACCCTTCACCTGAAGGCTTTAAATCAACAATAACAGGTATGGTTCGCGAAAGCGCATCAAATGATTCCATATTCAGCTTTATACCCATGCGCCCTGCAATTGCTGCAAGATGAATAAGACCATTAGTAGATCCGCCAATCGCAAGAAGTACCATTAAGGCATTTTCAAATGATTTTGCGGTAAGGATACCGCTTGGCCTGCGTTTTTTTATTGCGATATCAACCGCTATCTGACCTGTTTTTTCAGAGATTCTGCGCCTCTCAGAAGATACAGCAGGAGCGCAGGAAGAATCAGGTGGCATTATTCCAAGTGTTTCAGAAATCATCGCCATGGTACTAGCTGTTCCCATCACACCGCAGGTACCAACCGTTGGTACAAGCTGATTATTGGCCTCATTAATTTCTGCCTCATCGATTTCATCTGCTCTAAATTTAGCCCATAATCTGCGGCAGTCTGTGCATGCGCCTACGCGCTCGCCCCTATGAGAGCCTGTTAACATTGGACCAGTTACAAGCTGGATTACAGGCATATCAACGCTTAAGGCCCCCATTAATTGGGCAGGAACCGTTTTGTCACAACCACCAATAAGCACACATGAATCCATAGGCTGTGCTCTAATCATCTCCTCTGTATCCATTGCCATAAGGTTGCGAAGATACATTGAAGTTGGATAAGAAAAAGCTTCATGAACAGAAATTGTGGGGAATTCAAGAGGAATAGCCCCTTTTGCCAAAACTCCAGCTCTCACACTTTGAATTAAATCAGGCACATTTCCATGACAGGAATTATAGTCGCTGAAGGTGTTGATGATACCAACAATTGGTTTATCCAGCATTTCATCAGAATAGCCTAACCCTTTGATAAATGATTTTCGCAGAAATGTGGAAAAACCAAGATCTCCGTAATTTGTTAGATTTTGTTTAATCCCGGTTTTTTTATCATCCATCTTTTCTTCCAGTCTACCTTTTTGTCATCTACCCATTTATAGCCATATCGGAGGACTTGATTATTAGCCAGAGGAGCGATCATTAATATGATTAGCCTCTTCCAACAAACGGCATATTTGTTGCCATTATGGTCATGTTCAGAATATTTGTATCAAGAGGAAGGCTTGCCATATAGGCAACCGCACGTCCGCATTCATCAGATTCAATCACAGGTTCAACCATTATCTCACCATTAGCCTGAGGCACTCCTTTGGTAAATCTATTACCAATAGCTGTATCTGCATTTCCAATATCTAATTGTGAACAAGCAATTGAATAGGCTCTACCATCCAGAGCGATTGTTTTTGTCATGCCAGTAATGGCATGTTTTGTAGCTGTATATGCGATGGTATTAGGTCTTGGCGCATGTGCGCTAATAGAGCCATTATTAATAATACGGCCCCCTTGAGGGGATTGAGATTTCATGATTTTAAACGCTGCTTGTGCGCATAGAAAACTGCCAGTTAGATTGACGTCTACGCACTGACGCCATGCATCTTCTGCTAATTCATCCAACTCAACACGAGGAGCGCCCATGCCTGCATTATTAAATAAGATATCTAATCTGCCATAGCTGTTTTCTATTTCTGAGAACAGAGATTTAACAGAAGCGCCGTTTGCCACATCTGCTGCAATTGCTGTGATCGCTGGCTTGTCAGTTGCACCAAGAGATGCGGTCTCTTCAAGCTGCTCGACGCGTCGCCCGCATACAATTACATGAAAACCATCCTTCTGAAGTGCTAACGCAGCAGACTGTCCAATTCCAGTGCCGCCCCCAGTTATAAGAGCAACTTTTTTAACTTCTTCAGCCATCGATATTCTCCAGTTTAGGACGGATACACCTTATTTCATAAATTAGATGTATCCTAAAATTAAGGAATAAACTAACTATCCTTGATAGGCGCCAAAATCGTAGAACGCTTCTGAATTATCTACCATAATGCGTGCGCGCATTGCATCATCTGTTATCCATTCACCAAACCAATTCACCAAATCACCATCATTCGGATTTACTTCATATTTGTTTGGATGAGGCCAGTCTGTTCCCCACATTACATTATCTGGATTTGCTTCAACTAGAGCCCGTGCCATTGGCAGAACATCATTATAGGGCGGAAGGTCGGATTCACTTACCCGGTTAGCACCCGAAATTTTAATCCAGGTATTTCCGTCTTTTACAAGCCGTAATAATGTCTTGAAACCATCTGCGTTAATGCCAGCTGTTGCAGGCTGATAGGCAAAATGCCCGATAGAAACAGGCACAGAAGCATTAGATAACACAGACTCCAACTCAACAATATCTTTGCCTGGGAATAAATATTCTAGATGCCAACCAAAGCCTTTAATTTTGTCTTCAAGCTTTGATATTTCTGTTAGTTCCAGTGGCATTCCGCCTTTATTGTCAAGATTCAGTCTAACTCCGCGAATTCCTTGGTCATGCAATTCTTGCAGTGAGGCTTCTGATGCATCCATTTTAATAGCGCAAACACCACGTGCCTTATTGGCAACTTTCTCATTTAATACATTTATTCCTTTAAGAATGGCTGAATTATCAACACCATAAACTGATGGCTGCGTGAAGACAACTCTGTCTACCCCAAGCGTCGTATGCAGATGGATAAGATCTTCTAATGTGGAGTTAGGCGGATTATATCCACGTCCTTCAAACAACGGAAAGTGGCTTTCAAATATATGCACATGGGTGTCAATACTGCCTTTTGGCAAAGTGATATCTGGCTTTCTAGGGTTTCTATCTGGTGCTATACAATCTCGGATAGTCATGCTTTGTCTCCAAATTTCGCTTTATATTAAGATAATTGATTTATCGATAATTTGTTTTGTTAGGATTTAACGATTGTAGAAAATTTGTCTATACAAAAATCTACCCAAAATTGGAATTAAATCAAAATAACAGGCTATCAGCTAACTGTTTTTTAGAAATATTCCAGCTCTTTCTATCAAATCACCCTCTGGCGGATTTACTATCTCAAGGCTATCTGAAATCTGGGAATCCCAATTTAGAGATTCATTTATCGAATCGGCATTCCTATCTGAATAAATTTTTTGCAGAATAGGCCTGCCAGTATCAAAGCTAAAGTAAGCATCTGGCATTGCAACGCCTGCCACACCTTCTCTATTGCCATAAGGGCTGTTTGGAGAGGTTATAAAATCAACATCATTTACAAATCGCCTTGGGTCAGATGGCATCACCGCAATTACTTTATTGGCTAAAACGGTAATATCATGCGCCCCTCCTGAGCCTGGCAATGATAAAGTTTTCCCAGATTTTGTAGTCAACCTACTGCTATTGAGGTGGCCATGTATGTCAATTTGTGCTGCTGATAATAAGCCAACATCAATCTCGCCTCGCTGAAGCATACTAAAAACATCTAGCATGGAGCCATGCATTTTTGCAGTTTTTGCGATATTGGCGCTGGCAGTTGATAGAGGCTGTGTTTCGCATGCGACCTCCATTAATCCCGATTCGAAAATCAAATGGCAGTTAGGGGATAAAAAAGATTGAGAAAGATGCGCAACAAGACATGGCAAACCGATGCCAACAAATAATGTCTGATAGTCTTTAATTTCACGGGCCGCCATAAAAGCGGCGCGGGCTTGTGAGATAATCTCATCTGTAATTAGCGGCTTTTCCAAACCGTTGTTCTTATCGCTGGATTCTGAGTTTGTATTCATGATTTGCTCCAGGCTAACTGGTCTAATAGCGTGCCGGGCAAGCTGTTAAGATAGCTATCAAAGTCGTTATGGTCAAAAACGCTTGTTTGAAGCCATTCATCTGATTTCAAGCTAACTTTGGTATCGCTTGTATGCTCTGCGTAATATTTCTCATCTCTTTGATAATAATCATGCAAATAAGAGGGGTATGCGCCAAAGGGCTGTTTTATGACAGCGACGACTTTATGCGCTGGTAGCTTTGTTAGATGCGGGCAGAGAAGTATTTCCTCGCTCTCGCAGATTTCTTCAACAGAACAGATTATTTTCTGCGATGCCTCACAGCCCTCAATTGTATCACCAACAGAACCCCATAGCTGAACATTTCCATTCATGTCACTACGTTGTGCATGAATTATGGCCACATCTGGATTTAAGGCACTATGTGCTTGATATTGTGCCTCTGTGAACGGACATTTTATTGTCTTAATACCATCAACACTGCCTGCTAGATCTCCGTCTGCTAATATAGGCGAGGGAATAAATGGTACACCAAGCTTGCCAGCATGCAAGCGCAACATCATAGAAAAATTAGTAGATTCAGTTAACGCAAGCTCACCTGAAGCAACAGCTTTACTGATTATATTGCTTATGCCGATGCCTGGATTACCATACCATCCGCAGCTTAATCTGCTGGCACATCCACCTGCAACCAGCAAATCAAAAATAATGTCAGCTCCTGTCTTTGCTAGATGAAGACTGTGTTTTTTTTGCCGAACCATCTCATGTGCAATCGCGAACGGAATGGCATGACCAAAACCACCAATGAAGACTGTATCTGAATTATGGATATATTTTTTGACTGCTTGCTGCGCAGTCATAACCTTATCAATCATGTTCAGAGCACGCCGGAATAAAAATGTAAAAGCAAGTGCACATTTAAAAAAATTCTCATTTAACAAGTTTTGTTTAAAATATCTATTGTTTTATGTATATATTTTATAGCATATTATCGATATTTTGCGGAGTTGGGTAGACTTCAAACGAAGTTACGCAAAAAAAGAAGATTAATTTTTAATACGCCATGTCTCTGTTGGAGTAAGTGTAAGCAGGGTCTGGTATTTTTGATGGTTTTTTTTTGGAGGATTAAAATGGAATTAAGACCTTATGGCGCAACAGCTGCAAGGGAGCATGGCAAGTCAGGGGCAGAAACTCGCCCCTCGCGTCTTACAATTGACGCACATTGTCATCTTCATGTTCAAGAGGCTCATGATCTTGTAGACGGGATTTTAAACCCAATGGCTATTCCAGCTGTTAGATATACAAATCCGCGCACTACCGCTCAAAATGTGAAACAAAACCAAGAAGATAGAATCGTCCATCTAACTGACTTGGATCAGCGTCTTCGTGATATGGATCGTCAGGGAATTGATATGCAGGTGCTTATTCCTGTTCCATTTCAGGCATATTATTCAGTCCGCAATACTGTAGGTCATAGAGCTATCCAGACCATCAACAATAAATTATCATCTATTGCACAATCTCGTCCTGATAGATTTCTAGCTCTTGGGCATTTGCCTCTTCAGGATGGTGATGCTGCAGCACGTGAAATGGAACGAGGTGTAAAAGAATTGGGCTTAAAGGGATTTCAGGTTCTTGGCTCTGTCAATGGCACTGAATTATCAGATAGAAGCCTTGATCCAATGTGGGAAATGGCAGAAAAGCTGGACACATTAATGGTGCTGCACCCGAACGGATATCCGCAAGGCGACCGGTTCCTAAACCATTATTTCAATAATATCATCGGAAACCCTCTTGATACAACAGTTGCTATTCATCATTTGATTTTTGATGGGACACTTGAGCGCTATCCAAATCTTAAGATACTTGCGGTTCATGGCGGGGGATATCTGCCAGCTTATGCAGGACGTATCGACCATGCATGGGGTGCACGCCCAGATTGCCGCGAAATAATCAAGGGCAAGCCATCTGATTATTTGCGCAAAATCTATTTTGATACAGTTGTGTTTACCTATGAGCAGTTAGATTATCTTGTAAAGAACTACGGGTCTGATAAAATTGTGATGGGAACTGACTATCCATATGATATGGCTGAAGATGATCCAATTGGTCATGTTACAGGCACTACATCTCTTACAGAAGAAGATATCGCGAAGATTGTCGGTGGCAATGCAGAAAAGCTACTAGGTCTTTAGTTAATTTTCGGTTTCAAATGAAACTATAAAAACGCAGTTTGGGAAAAAGGCAGTTTGGGCGAATTCAAGCTGCCTTTTTTTAATAGTTAAGCTTAC
>CABXZZ010000044.1 GCA_902516825.1 uncultured SAR116 cluster alpha proteobacterium | reverse complement strand
GAGAAATTTAGATTTAACTCGAGAGAGGAATTAAGTCATTTTAAATATCAACGTTATATTAAGCGATATTTGCGCACTATCGCATCTATTGATGAGAGTGTTGGAAGACTACTTGATTATCTAGACACTCATAATTTGGCGAAAGATACTCTTGTTGTATATACCTCAGACCAAGGATTTTTTTTAGGAGAGCATGGATGGTTTGATAAACGATTTATGTATGAAGAGTCACTTCAGATGCCGTTTCTTGCGCGGTTTCCAAGTGAAGTTGCGGCCGGAAGCATTTGCTCTCAGATTGCTTGTAATGTGGATTTTGCTCCTACATTTCTTGATTTCGCAGGGCTTACAATTCCAAGCTACATGCAAGGTGAGAGTCTAAAACCATTACTTAACCAGACGGATATTCAAAATTGGCAGCAGGTGGCTTATCACCGATATTGGATGCACCGCGATCCAGACCATAACGCTTATTCGCATTACGGCATTCGTACACAAAAATATAAATTAATTTATTGGTATAATGAGGGATTTGATCTGCCTGGCACAAATCATGGGGGAGAGGATAAAGAATGGGAGTTATTTGACTGTGAGCAGGATCCGCTCGAGTTATTTAATATCTTTAACGACCCTAATTATCACGAAATAATTGTGAAATTAACCCGAATTCTAGAGGAAAAAATGCAGGAAATAGGCGATGAGCCTGCTCATTAGACTCTTGTGCACTCATAGGCATCAGTTCATTCGTGCTATTAATATCGTAAAGCTATTAAATCCTTATTTGCTTTATTTCCCATCATCATAGGATGAAGCTATTTCAACTATTGTTTTGCAAAATTCTCCTGTTAATTCTAATAGGGGGGCTTTTTTTGATTTTGCTTTGAACCATGCTATTAAAAGTAAAAGCTGTTTGATATTTTTCTATTAATGATAAATAATTGCGAGATGGGCTTTAATCCCTAATCATAACAGAATAGCCTCCAATTGTAGCAAACCTGTAAAAACGTTCTGACATTGATAATATAAACGTATTCTAAGTCAGTTTTTAGCGTAAACATTTTCAGGCACGCGGACTATAGTGGACATTTATGGCGAACAATTAGTATTTTCATCGGAGCAATTTTAGATTGATTAAATTAGATTGGTTTTCATATGGAAGTTCCTAATCTGGAAGAGCATGAAGTTAGTGAAATTATAGAAATGGCGCTGTCTGATCACACAAGTTTTGCTCAAATAAAAATACAATATGGACTCTCAGATAAGCAAGTGAAACAGTTGATGAGAGAGAATTTGAAGCCAAGTAGCTACAGAACTTGGAGAATGCGTGTTCGCAAATTTAGTGATAGACGCGAAAGTTATAAGTAAAGATCCGATAATTGTAAAAATTAGCTCTTTGAATTGATGGATGCAAATGGTCATAAGTTAATATCAAGACAACTGAATATGTTTTCTAATATTTGCATTGGAAATATAACGTATTATGTCTTAAGAAGATGAATATTATGAGTATTAAAAGACGATGAAACATCCTGAAAATATCACGATAATTGGCGGCGGCGGCGCGATTGGATATGCCTTCGCACAGGAGCTACGCGCCAGACATCCAGTTGCTACGATAAGGGTGTTTTCGCGTGCCTTACCGCAAACAGAAATTAGCGGCGTTTCACATCAACTGATAGATTATGAGGATGAACTTTCTATTCAGGCAGCAGCAAATCTCGCTTCTGCGGATAGGCCAGTTGATTTAGTATTGGTTACAACGGGGATACTTCATGAAGAAAATTTGCGACCTGAAAAATCACTAAGAGAATTATCTTACAAGAACTTTGAGAGGCTTTTCAAAGTTAACACTATTACACCCGCACTAATTGCAAAGTATTTTTTGCCCGTATTAAGCCGTAACAAACTCTCGATTTTTGCCGCATTATCTGCCCGCGTTGGCAGTGTTTCTGATAATCAATTGGGGGGATGGTATGCATACCGTGCCTCCAAGTCAGCTTTGAATATGATTATAAAATCGGCTTCTATTGAGATTGCTCGAAAAAATCCGGAGGCAATAGTTGTAGGACTTCATCCTGGCACTGTAGATAGTAATTTGTCCAAACCGTTTCAGCATAGCGGCGCAAATAGCAAGCTGTTCACGCCATCCATTGCAGCAATTCACCTCCTAAGAGTGTTGGACAGTCTAACATCAGAACAAACAGGGAAATGTTTTGCATGGGACGGGAGTGAAATATTACCATAATAAAATATCTATTATTATCATTATTGTTAAAATCAAATATGCGTTGATTAAAAAAAACCGCTTTACCTATATAAACTATATAAAATTTTGTAATAAATGTTTCATTAAGAATATATCTGTTGGAGGTCTTGATGGTGCGTCAATTGGCGGTATGTGCTGAAATGTTGTGGCTGGATAAGCCATTAGAATGGCGCATTTCACGGTTAACTGAAATGGGATTTAGCGTTGGGCTTTGGAATTGGCCTGACTGGGATTTGTCCAATATTTCAAGGCTTGGAGCAACATTTACGACCATAAACGGGTATCTAGAAGGCAGGCTAGCAGATGATGCTGGCGCAGAATTATTGCTAAAATCCGCAACCCAGACAATTCAAATAGGCAAACAATTAGGAGTGCAGCAATATAATCTACACGGAACAGGATTGGGGGATACCGGGTTACCGATACCGCGTCCTGGAATTAATTCGCCCGTAATGTGGCCAAACGCTATAGATACATTAAACAGAATCTGTGATCTAGCAGAAGCAGAAGGGGTTGTTTTTGTTTTAGAAAACCTTAATCTACTGGATCATCCTGGATGTTTGTTTAATTCAACAAGGGATGTATTATCGCTAATTACTGCTGTTAATAGGCCGCAATTAAGAATGAATTTAGATTTATATCATACACAAATAGGTGAGGGTGATGTTATCAGATGGACGAGAGCTTGCTTGCCATTCATCCGCGAAATACAAGTTGCAGATAATCCAGGGCGTTGTGAGCCCGGCACCGGTGAAATGAATTGGGCGAATATCGCATTCTCAATAAGAGAAATGGGATATAACGACCTTATAACGATGGAGGCATATGCAAAGGAGGACCCGATGGCGGCTCTTATGGCATTTAAAAACATATTTGATTACCCGTAATCTTTTAGCAGAAAGGTAGAACATGATAAATGTAGGACTTCTCGGTGCCGGCAGAATTGCAGGTGTACACGCATCCGCAATATCCTCTCACCCATCATCATCTTTAGTGGCTGTTTCAGATATAAATCACAAAGCAGCACAGTCGCTGGCCTCAAGCTATGGATGCGAGGTTCGTGACTCCGAACAGATTATAGCGGATCAATCCATTCATGCTGTTCTAATAGCAACTTCTACAAATACTCATTCTGAATTAATGGAGCAGGCGACTGCTGCTGGCAAAGCGGTACTGTGCGAGAAACCAGTTGATTTAGATTTACAAAGAGCACGTGAATGTCAGTCGCGAATTCAAAAAACTGGCCAGCCAGTAATGATAGGATTTAATAGAAGATTTGATCCAAACTTCGCGGCTCTTCAAAACGCACTATCCAAAGGAGAGATTGGCAAGGCAGAATTATTATCAATTACGTCGTTTGATCCGGCACCTCCGCCAACTGAATATATAAAAGTATCGGGCGGACTGTTTAAGGATATGATGATCCATGATTTTGATATGGCTAATTTTATTATGGGAGAGGTTCCCATAACGCTAATTGCTGTTGCATCATCAATGGTTAATCCTGAAATTGAAAAGGTAGGCGACGTAGATACAGCTGTTGTAACTATGCAATATTTGAATGGCAGTATGGCCGTGATTAAAAATTCTCGCAGGGCTGCTTATGGTTACGACCAGCGCTTGGAAATCCTGGGTTCTGATGGCTTATTACAAGCGCAGAATGTGTTGGAAAATACCATCGTAAAATCGACTCAAAATGGCGTCCTCAGTGCAAAGCCATCTTATTTCTTTCTAGAGAGATATATGCTGGCCTATAGGGCTGAATGGGCTACATTTATGGATGCAATAATTCAGAAAAAAGATATCCCTGTGGGAATGGATGACGGTGTTACGGCACTTGCCATGGCAGAGGCGGCAAAACTGTCCTTCGCACTTGGAGAGCCTGTGGAATTGTCAAAAATTTAAAGAGGGTAACATCCTTAAATAAGCCAATGTGTATTATAAAAAGTACATTGAAAAGCAACCATATTAGTAACGCCAGAAAGCTCTCAATCTTCTTCAATTCTCAATTCCAATTATTACAGGGAAATTACACTATAAGAATTCGATATATGGACTGAAAATTGTTCGCAATTTCAGAAGTTTAAGGTAAACTTTAATTTATTAGTTAGGATTTTGACCTAATATTAAGGGGTATATAATGACGAAAACCATTAGATTAACAGCAGCCCAAGCACTTGTTAAATATGTGTGCAATCAAAAGAATGAAGATGGAAACACCTTCATAGCAGGATGCTGGGCAATTTTTGGACATGGAAATGTTGCAGGTCTTGGTGAGGCGCTTTACCCAGCAAGGCAGGAATTGCCTACTTTCAGAGGACATAACGAGCAAACTATGGCGCATTCTGCGATTGCTTACTCAAAGCAATCGCGGCGACGCCGTGCGATGGCTGTTACTTCCTCAATTGGACCTGGGGCAACAAATATGGTTACCGCCGCAGGACTTGCGTATGTAAACAGGCTCCCTGTATTATTATTGCCAGGTGACGTTTTTGCAGGTAGAGGCCCAGACCCAGTTCTACAGCAAATTGAAAATTTTGCGGATGGTACATCAAGTGTTAATGATTGCTTTAAGCCGGTAAGTAGATATTTTGATAGAATAACGAGGCCAGAACAATTGCTGACAGCGCTCCCGCGAGCATTCCGAGTAATGATAGATGCTGCAGATTGTGGCCCAGCAACACTAAGTCTTTGTCAGGATGTTCAGGCTGAAGCATATGATTTTCCAGTTCAGTTTTTTGAGCCTAACGTATGGGCAGTGCGCAGATTATCACCCGACAAAAATGAGCTAGATATTGTCTCATCTCTGATAAAAGGGGCTAAATCTTCGGTAATTATTGCAGGAGGTGGAATACATTACTCACAAGCAACAGAAAGTCTTAGAAGCTTTGCAGAAAAACATCAAATCCCAGTTGTTGAAACACAAGCTGGGAAGTCTGCATTGCCATGGGACCATCCCCTTAATTTTGGCCCAGTAGGTGTAACCGGTGGTGAGCCAGCAAATAGTATATGTGAGAAAGCAGATGTAATTCTAGGCGTGGGGACGCGTTTTCAAGATTTTACGACGGGGTCTTGGAGCTTGTTTAAAAACCCAAACAAGAAGCTAATTAGTTTAAATATGGCAGCGTATGATGCGCTTAAGCATGGAGCCGTGCCACTACTTGCTGACGCATTAGCAGGATTAGATGCATTATCTGAAAAACTATCATCCTTTAAGATGGAAGCGCCTTCCCAAGGTTTCAAAACGGATTGGTTTATTAAAACAGATAAGCTTACAGAGAGACCTGAATTAGAAAATACGCTTGCAACCGATATGCAAGTAATAGGTGCGGTTCAGCGGGAATCAAAAGAGAATACAGTAGTAATGTGTGCGGCTGGCACTATGCCAGGGGAGTTGCATAAATTATGGAAAGCAGGCATTCCTGGAAGTTATCATATGGAATATGGGTTTAGCTGTATGGGGTACGAGATAGCAGGTGCGTTAGGTATAAAAATGGCAGAGCCGAAGCGCGATGTAATCTGCTTTACAGGCGATGGTACTTATATGATGGCAAATTCAGAGCTTGCAACTGCCGCAATGATGAAAGTTGATTTCACTATTATTGTAACTGATAATCGGGGGTTCGGATGTATCAACAGACTTCAGATAGGTACGGGAGGTGCTGAGTTTAATAACTTATTCAAACACGCCTATATGGGAGAGAATTTATCTATTGATTTTACAGCACATGCAGCATCGATGGGTGCAACGGCAAAAAAAGTGGCCTCCATAAAAGAGCTTGAAGAAGCGCTCTCAAACAGGCATTGGATATCAGGTCCTTATGTAATTGTAATAGAAACTGATCCTTATCCAAGCACGCCTTTTGGTGGAACATGGTGGGACGTTGCTGTTCCAGAGGTAAGCAAGAGAACAGAGGTAAACGAAAAATTTGACGCTTACGTCCAAAGTAAGCTTAATTCCTAGTTATTTTTGTTTGCGAGGGAGTTGATAATGGCAGAATTATTGCGAAAGCCAGTTAGTAAACATGGAAAAACACATGATATTACGCCTCAAACCGCTGGTTGGAACTATGTTGGGTTTAGTCTACATCATCTTGATGAAGGAGAGAAATTCTCTGAATATAACGATGAAAATGAGATATTAATTGTGATGATAGAGGGTTTGGCTCATTTCACTGGCGCGGGGACGGATTGGGGGATCTTAGGCGATAGGATGAATGTTTTTGAGAAAACGCCCCCACATTGTCTTTACGTGCCAAATGGCTCAGAATTCGAATGCACTGCTAAAACCGCGTGTGTGGTGGCAATAGGAAAAGCCCCTGGCATAGGTGGACATAAAGCACGGAAAATTGGCCCAGATGGCATTGTGCTTACTGAACGCGGAACAGGCACAAACAAACGTTTTATTAATAATATAGCGATGGAAAATGAGGATTACTGCGATAGCCTTCTGGTAACAGAGGTATTCACTCCTTCGGGTCATTGGTCATCCTATCCAAGTCATCGACATGATGAAGACGATTTTCCAAGAATTACTTATTTAGAAGAGACATATTACCATCGCCTTAATCCAGCATCCGGATTTGGAATACAGCGTGTTTACACTGAAGATGGGAGCCTTGATGAAACAATGGCGGTATCTGACGGGGATGTTGTGCTTGTGCCAAAAGGACATCACCCCTGTGCAGCCCCGTATGGGTTTGAGATGTATTATCTAAACATAATGGCGGGCCCACTGCGGAAATGGCGTTTTTTGCCTGACCCTGCCGTTGAGTGGATTTTAGAACGAGACAGCTAGGGTCTTTATTATGTTACATAAGTTTTTTACAAACTACTCTCTACCCAAACAAATATGCAAATCTATGTTATAATCGCTGGTGCTCTGCATCAAAATAAGAAATGATGTTGTAAAATTATTTTGACTTGGTGGGAAAATCTCAATAACAGTCTCATCTTTCGTGGGGTATGTAGCGCGAGTGCGAACGTGCTAACATAGGGCAACATTGAATTGACTTGAAATTAAATTGTGAGAGTAGATCTATGTATCAGAATATAATCGCCCCGGTTCAATTTAAGACGGTTAAAGATATCTATCTGAATATTAGCCATTTTTTAGATCATTTCATCATGTTAATTTTTGCTAAATCGGCTTATGACGCTGGCCGTCATTTTGGTATGAGCTATGACGAAATTATTATCTATGGAGTAGCAGGGTTTATTCTATTCGGCGCCGTTGCGCCTTTTGCAGCAAGTCTTGCTGATAGATTTTCACGTTCTTTATTGCTGGTTATATATCATTTTGGGATAGGATTGGCAGCTATACTGGCTGGTTTTGCGCAAACTGTATGGCAGCTTTCAGCGGCGATTGGCCTTATCGGTGTTTTTGCTTCTATTTATCATCCGGTGGGTATTGCGATGCTTATCAAGAGTAATCGCAAAATAGGGTTTAGGCTTGGAATAAACGGTGTATTTGGTAATATGGGTGTTGCTGCTGCACCTCTGATTGCTGGAATATTGCTTACAATGGGTGATTGGCGCCTATGTTTCATTCTTCCTGGCTTTTTTTGTTTGATTTATGGTTTTGCGTTTATTACAGCTCTAGAAGAGGAATACCAACAACCTGCCCAAAAAAAACAGGTTAAGAAGTCAGGATTTTCACCAAACTGGAAACTCGCTTTAGCAGCTATATTTTTATCTACGGCAAGTGGGGGTTTTGTGTTTAGTGCTATGACATTCGTTGTTCCACGATATTTTGAAATCTCGATGGTTAGCCTATCTAGTTCTGTTGCTATAACAGGCCTTCTGGCATCTCTTGTTTATGCTTGTGCGTCATTTACACAAATTATTGTTGGATGGATAATAGATAGGCTGGAGCCGAAGTGGGTTTTGTTCAGTATTGGCATAGGCCAGATATTTTTTATTTTCCTGACTTCTCGATTTACAGATTTTGCGTTGTTTTTTTCAATGTTGATTGCGATGAGTTTTGTATTTGGACAGATTCCAATTACGGATACGATTTTGTCTAGATACATTCCAGACGAATGGCGCGCAAAAGCCTTAAGTCTCAAATTTATGCTGAATTTAGTTGTTGGCGCAGCGGTTCTGCCAATTTGTGGGTTCTTGTTACAATCTGGAATGTTAATGAGTAGCTTATTTATTATTTTGAGTTGTATTGCAGCGTTGGTCGTTGCTGCTGGCATTATTTTGCCTGTTCAAATAGCATCACATAGGCAGGATCTATAAGTTAAAAAAGAGTCCCAAAGAGGGGCTCTTTTTTTATGTATTTACATTTTTAGTTTGTTGCAGTTTGTGCTTCTAACTTACTATCATGCTCAAAGGTCACCGCATATAACGCCTTGCCATCAAATAGTTCAGAAAGGTGTGATCCTTCACTTGAAAAAAATCTATGTGCTTCAATTCGGGAAGTAAGACGATATCCTTTAGCAGATAAATTCTGCTTATGAAACATAATCGCAGCCTCCGTAAAACTTGGAGCAAGTATTGTTATTTTGCTTTCATCGTCTGACATCATTGGATTTGTCTTTGGTGCCTTTGTCATCATTTGCTCCGTATTTGTGTTTTGTGGTTTTGTTTTAAGGTCTTGCGTAAAATTTGTCATAGCGTCCTCTATTCTGCAGCTTCAGTCTGCTGTTCTGGATGAGAGTCATTTACAAACTGCGCATTCTCAGTGCTATCTTCAAGAGCAGTTGTGGATGGGTTACCTCTAACGGCCACAGATACTGCGTCAAACCAGCTTGCGCCAACTTCTCTCTGATGACGGTGTGCCGTAAAGCCACGTGATTCGGCTTCAAATTCTGAATTTTGCAAGTCCATGTAAGCAGCCATTCCACGGTCTTTATAATCATCTGCAAGCTCGAACATCGCATGGTTAAGTGAATGAAACCCTGCAAGTGTAATGAACTGGAACTTAAAACCCATTTTTCCAAGCTCAGCTTGAAAATCAAGAGCTTCTCCTCTACTCATGTGGGACGCCCAATTAAACGATGAGCTACAATTGTACGCTAACATCTGTTCTGGGAATTTAGCACGAATTGCATTTGCAAAATTTTGCGCTTGTTTTAAATCAGGCTTAGAAGTTTCCATCCAAAGTAAATCTGCATAAGGAGCAAACGCAAGCCCACGTGTCACGCATCTGTCAAACGCATCCTTATCATCTAATCTGTAAAATCCTTCTTCCGTACGCTCGCCCGATATAAATGGCTGATCTCTAGGATCGATGTCGGATGTGATTAGCTTGGCACTATCCGCATCTGTTCTTGCCATAATGATTGTTGAAACGCCACATACGTCAGCTGCAAGTCTTGCCGCATTAAGATTGCTAATGGCTTGTTGCACAGGAACTAATACTTTACCTCCCATGTGGCCACATTTTTTTTCTGACGCGAGTTGGTCTTCAAAGTGAACCCCAGCTGCGCCAGCATTAATATACGCTTTTGTGATTTCATATGCATTCAAAGCTCCACCGAATCCAGCCTCACAATCTGCAACGATCGGAGCCATCCAGTTTTTTGTTGGTTTTCCATTTTCCAATACATCAACTTCATCCGCTCTTAACAGTGTGTTATTAATACGGCGTGCTAGTTCAGGGCCTGAGTTTGCTGGATAAATTGACTGGTCAGGATACATTGAACCGGCCGTATTGCTGTCTGCCGCCACTTGCCATCCTGAAAGATAAATCGACTTTAAGCCTGCTCGAACTTGTTGCAGTGCTTGATTGCCTGTCATTGCGCCGAGAGTTGGCACATAGTCTTCTGTCTGCAAAAGTTCCCAAAG
>CABXZZ010000043.1 GCA_902516825.1 uncultured SAR116 cluster alpha proteobacterium | reverse complement strand
TAGATGATATATTTGAAGTGCAGGACGAGGTATCACAAAAAGTTTCAGCTTTGGCTTTTTCTGCAATCATAATAAACGAACAAAACACACTAAATAATAAAGATTTGAAAATTTTTAGTGCGTGGGACGAGTATCTTCAGGCTTTAAATTCTTATGACAAAAGCGGCGAAGCTAAAAATGTTGAAGAGAAAATCAAATATACATACGAGGCCATAGAGCATGCAGAAAAGTCTATTGCTCTAGATAAAAAATTAACAGATGCATATAATGTTCTTGCATCTAGCCTATTTTTTTTAAGGTTAGAATCTTCTCTTCAACATGATCGTGATAAAAATGAATCTAGGTTTAAGGAGGTTGCAGAAAAAAGCTATATTCTTGACCCCTATAATCCTGACTCAGTAATGAATATGGCATATTTGTATCGAATTTCAGATGATGAAATGAAATATAAGGAACTTGTGAATAAAGCAGTTGATATAAACCCTCATCATCCCAGGTCACTTTTGGCAAAAGGAATGCTCTATTTAAATGAGTGTGATTATGATAATTCAATAGAATTATTGAATAGGGCTTATGAAAGTAATCCGAAAACAATTCCGTTTTACGAACTTATGCTTTTATTCTGTCATTTAGGAAAGAATGATTGGAATAGCGCCAATCGATCAGTAGATAGATGTATGAGAGAAAACGATCATAGTAGATTTCACGCTTTCAAAGCTATAATTTTAGCACATGAGGGCAAGATTGATGAGAGCAAACAATGGCTTGAAAAATATCAGAAAGATAGGCCAGAAATTAAAACAATAGAGGATTATGAGAAAGTGGTTCCAGGAGTTAATCAAGAGGTAAAAAATATCCTTTTGGACGGAATGAGGAGAGCTGGTCTTAAATAACAAAAAAGTAAGAATTAGGGTACTTTCTTTTACTTTTTGAGTTAAGTTCTTGAAGCTTGGATAAATTTTTGAAAGGATTTTATTGGACGGTATTTATTCTAGCTACAAATCTTTTATGTGCGTTTTCTTTTCCTCTTCATTTTGTTTTTTTTTGTTCTGGTTTAGTCAGAACAAACATAAAACTGATTGTCCGAGCATTGATGTTATCAACTTAAAAATTATTTTTTTCTTGAAATAGTGTTTATAAACATAAGATTTTTTTAATATCCCTTTCAATAAGATTGTAAAAATCTAATTATGTTAAAAGAGAATATTATTCTATAACTTTTCACGAAGGGTACCTAATCCTTTCTAGTGCGGCGGGCATGGATATTCTATTGATCACGAAATTTGGGATATTATTATCTATCCACGTGGGACTACTATACAGTCTGAGCAAGATAGCTTCCTATTATAAAGAGCCTTTTTTTTTAGCTAAACGCATTGGCCCAAATATGCAAGATCCGTCGCTAATTTTGATAATTTTACTTGGATTGATTATTATAATAATAAGCTTTCTTGCGTTAGAAAAAAGCAAATTAACTTTTTATATTTTAAATGCGGCATTTCTTTCTATATGGTTTTTAGAACTTGCAGTCGTTACAGGGAAGCGTTTTTTTGAGCCTTTATTTGGAGATGATTTGCCAAAAGAGATTAGCATTTTTGTTGGATTTATTTTGGCTATAAATGGTGGATATTTTACATTAATGTTTATTTATAGACTATTTAGTTTATCGTCTTTTTGAGGAATAATTAATGGACAATAAAACAGTTTGTGAAATTTTTGAGGCATCAGAGCGAGCGTCTGATTTAAAAAAGTCTTTTATGTGTGCGCAAGAGTCATTGCACGATGGGATGATTAGTAGCCCCTGGCCTATTTTTATCTACGCGCTTAGCGTACTTTTTATAGCGTTTTTAGCTCAACGTTCTGCAAGTCGGAAATTCATCCATTCTGGTAAAGAAAAAAATCAATAAGGGTAGGTGAATTTTTTTAATTCAATTTGATAGAACATTTGGTGAATTTAACTATTAATTAGCGAGAAGAGAGGGATCATCTGTCGAAATTTTGATAGCAAATTCTTGCATGCCAATAAGAAGACCTTTAAAAGCATCTGGAAACTCTTTTTGTAGTTCTCGTCTAACCTTACCAAGCAAAAATTTCGATACAAGGTTAGTACTTTCGACATCGCTAAAACGTATTTTCATTGTACAACCATTTTTTGTGCTCACAAACTCATTAGTATGATGAAGAATCACTCCAAATGGAAGCACGTGTTTAATGGAAATATACTCACCTGGGTTCCAGTCGGTGATTTGCATTTTAAAAACTTCCTTTCCGTGATGACAATGGAGCTCTGTTCCTTTACCTTGAGTTTTTTTGCCACTATTGAATATTTCAATTTTATCCGCGTGTAGATTTTGTTTACGCCATTCTGGCTTGGTGTACATAAGAAAGGCAATATCTGGTGAAACACATAAATCAATCGAAAGTTCATCGATCAATAATTGATCATCTTTATGCACATAATGCTTTTTAACTTTCTTATTTTTTTTCCATTTTGAATTTAAATCTTCGATTAGAAATTTAAGTTCGCCGATATGCTCATAGGTTTCCGAACTTGCTAACGGGTCAGTCTCGTTAAAGTCAATTTCCATAGCATTAAGGGCGTTTTGAGTTATAAGGAGATACGCTTCAATATTAGTTGTTTCAACCACATTATTTTTCATCAGTCTAAAAATAGCATTTACATCAGATCCCGCTAACTCTTTATTACCATTGAATTCCTGAACACCATATTCGCCATGATGCAAAAACATTTTTAAGTCGAGTTCGCGCATATGTTTGCATGCATTACATTCGCAATCTGTATTAATATTTATAAGCTCTTTTTTATCTGCAAATGCATCATATATACGACTGCAAAAATCTATCATAAACTGAGATTTTTCATATGCGATGTTTTCTACATGAGCAAAAATTGCATCTCCCATAAATTTTGAAATTGTAACAGATTTGTTAAATTCGGGAACGATCGCATCAAATAAGTCTTTGATAATGCCATTCGCATGTTCAAGCTCTGTGTCCGCTAAAAACCTTGTATAGCCTGATATATCTGCCACAACCAAAAAGCCTGTTTTGATTTCCGAATTCATAACTTCACCAATTAAAATAAACCAAAATTTAATCTTGTTTATGATGATAACGTTGAGTGTCCATGTCAACAGTTTGGTCTGGTTATCTAGTATAATTTTAATCTAAAACTAATAAGTCTCTGAGACATAATTAAAACTATCCAAAAATTTCGACACTTGTTTCTCCGGAGCATCTGAGTTTAGCTTCAAATAATCAGATTGATAGTCAAAAAAGCCGTTGTCGTTTGACGTTAAACCAGCGCCAGATAGTCCGGTCTCAAACGTATTATTTTTGTTGAAATTCTCAGATAAGATATAGCTCATTATTTCTTTCATAGCCCGATTTTCAGGAACAAGATCTGAAAAATAATTGAGTGTCTTTTGATTAATAGGTTGTTTTAATTTATCAACATTCTGATTGGACAGGGTAGCTAATAACTGATTCAGACCATCTGTCATCTCCAGCATAATTAAATCTAAATCTTGAAATAGTATTTTATTTTGCGTCTCTTTCATCTGCTTGTTTAAATCTGAAAGTTCTGGAAGCATATCTCCAAAAATTTGAAGTCCATCCCTACTATTTAGAATGTTATCTGATATCTTTATTCCTTTTTCTCTTGTGTATCTTATATTGTCTTGTAATTCAGATAATATTTGAAGACTTTCGGCAGACATTTTTTCATCTGGAACTTTAAAGTTTTTCATAGAATTTATGAGATAAGAATAATCTTCAAACCAAAGCAGAATTTGAGAACTTAGTGTTTCATTTTTTTGTAATTGCTGATCATCATTGGAAATATAATACTCCATCAAATCATATAGTGAAGTAATAGGGGAGACCTCTTGTTCTAGCGAATTGAGTAATTGCGTGGGCTGTAAGTTCGTGTCCATATCACTCGAAATGATATCATTGTTAATAACAATTTTTTTCACTTCAACAAATTGCACAAAATCATTAAGTTGCTTGATAGTTTCTTGGGTAGATTGAAATGACAAATTACTATCTTTGGCATTTGTTTCTCTTTTTGAAAAATCAATGGAAAGATTGGGATTTAATTGGCTAGTAAGTAATAGTTGGGATTGCAATGTTTTAAGATTGTCGATGAAACTTGTTTGACCGCCTCCGAAAATGGATTCCTTCTTTTTAAGCAGTTCTCTTATTGCATAAGAAAGATCAGAGGGTTTTGTAAAGGAGTTCTTCAAAGACCGTCCTGCTATGTTTGAAGCAAAAAAAGCAAGAGTAATTTTGTTTTCGGTGAGGGGAGATTTTGGCTCTAACCGGATTTCAGGTATCGTTATTGGCTCTCCCAAAGCTTGTTTGATATTCGTTAAAAATTCTATTTGTTCTAACCTATTTAAAATGGAAGAAAATAGTCTGTTATTACATGTGGCAAGGTCAGTTTGACAACTGGGTTCCGCGTCTTTGGCGTTCGTTTCGTTTAATAACCCTGATAACGTATTCTCAGTTTCAGTTACGATTATATTGAGCGCAGATAAAGTTATAAAATCATTTTCCGGAGTAGATGGCAGAAACTCGTAATAAGCGTTTTCATACAGAGTGCTTCTTAAATTACTCAAAGTATCAGATAATAATGGAGTTGAAATTTCCTCTATTTTATTTTCTGCATTTAGTTTTTGTGATGTTATTGTAATTTTATTTTTATATTCTTTAGGCTTAGATATTTTGTTTCGGTCGCTTTTAGTATTATTTGATGTATTAAAATTGGAACCTTCAGATGGGTTTTCTCTTTCAGGTATGGAAGTATTTATTGTTATTTGCTCGGGTTCTATTGGCGCAAGATTATACTTCTTCGGTTTGTTTTCGCTTAGAATACCATAGGCAGGATTAATAAATGTGCCTGTAAATGTTACTAAAATTATAAATATTTGTATTTTTGTAAGAGGATGCACACCAAAACTCCCGATAAAGAGTTAACGACTAATTAAGAATATGTTTAATTCTGTATGTAAATCTCGTATCCTGAAAATAACAATACGAAATAGCTTTGCGCTATCATATTATACGATATATCTTATTTACACATGAGGTACAAATGTCCGAAGCGAAAATTTATAAACCTTCAAAAACTTCTATGCAGTCTGGAAGAGCTAAAACGGCCAATTGGATTTTGGAATTCACTCGAAAGGCTCCTGCAATTCCTGAACCGTTAATGGGCTGGCAATCATCCGGAGACACTCAAAAACAAGTAAAGATACCTTTTCCTACGAAAGAAGCAGCTATTCAATATGCGGAGAAGCATTCTGTTGATTATCAGTGTGTTAAACCACAAAAAAGAAAGCTAAATATTAAAACCTATGCCGATAATTTCTCGTCTGACCGGAAAGTCTCTTGGACCCACTAGATACCAACGTATTGTGTAGATCAGATTAAATCTGATAAATATTAATAACATTAAATTAAAGTTGTTTTTTTTTAAATTAAAAAATGATTATTGCTTAATTTTAAGAATTAATCTTCTATACTTAAATAAATTCCCGTGAATGCTAGAAATCAGGTAAAACACATTATGAAATTCGGATTATTTGGCAGCGCTAAAGCTGTGCGCGGTGTTTTGGATGTCGATAGCTCTGCTGGTTATAATGAATGGTTGAATTATAATGTTGAAGCTGAGGCACTTGGATATCACAGCAGTTTTACAGTAGAGCATCACTTTACAGGTTTTGGACAGGTCTCAGCATCCCTCAATTTACTCACCTATCTATCTGCGCTCACATCTACTCTTCGGCTTGGGACAGCTGTTATGACACTTCCATGGCATAACCCAGTACTTCTTGCAGAGCAGGCAGCTACACTTGATCTCCTATCAAAAGGAAGACTCGATTTTGGTGTAGGTAAGGGGTATCGTTTCAATGAATTTGATAGCTTTGGCATTTCAATGGATGAAGCAGAGCCCAGATTTCTTGAATCTATTGAAATTATGAAAAAATCTTGGATGAATGATGAGAGATGGTCCTACAAGGGGAATTTTTGGCAATTCAATGATATAGTTGTGGAACCCCCATGTGCACAGGACCCACACCCTCCACTTTGGCTAGCTGCGGGCCATCCAGAATCAATAAAAACAGTAGCCCAAATGGGTGCTAATCTCTTACTTGATCAATTTTCTCCATTGGATGTTGTTTTTGAAAGAGTCCGCGTGTTTAATAAAGCCCAACAAGATAACAAGCTTAGTGAATCTGGGGGGCAAATTGCTTTGGCTCGAGCATTATATATTGCAAAAGACGAAAAAGACAAGATGGAAGCTATTGAGCGGAGAATGAATGCTCGCGCAAAAGTTGATAATTTATCGCAAAGGCCTGATGGAAAAAATAGGTCTAGCATAATGATACATAAAGGGCCTGATGAAGCGCTAGAAGGTGCGTTGATTGGCACCATTGATGAGATAGTCCAGCGCCTACACCATTTAAAATCAGGCGGGGTAGAGTATATACTCTTAGTGGATGCTGGTGGCGGTATTGAGGGCCTTCGAAAATTTATGAAGGATATTATTCACCAAATACAATAGTTTATTCGTTAATCTTAATTAAAAGATAGATGATATATATTCAATGGTATTAATAGCATTTATATTATATTGAGTCGCTGCATATTCACCTGCAAATAAATAGCATAAAATATCAGCCTGCATGGCAGCGGATTGGTTAGACTCGCTATCTTCTACCGCGATTACCTCACTAGCGTCAATATTTAATCTATCAAGTGCAAAATTGAAGACTTCTGGATCAGGTTTTTCGTTGGTTACGTCATCTTTAGATGTAATTAAATCAAAGTAGTTAAAATCTATCGTTGCTTCTAACGAATTTGAAAGCGACTTTAACATCTGAGGTGTGGTAGTGGTGATTAGTCCAATTTTTAGATTGTTCTGTTTGCAGGCATTAATGCACTCAGCCACACCTTTCCTTGGCTGAAGCCCATCTGCAATCTTAGAATTAAAAATAGATTGCCTTGTTTTATGAATTTTTTTGATGGTATTCATATCAATTGAAATCCCCCCAAACGTACTTAGTCGTTTTAACCCGCCAGGCTTTTTAAGTAATTCACAATAGTTAGCTATGCTCCAATACCAATCAAGGCCGTGAAATTTGAACGCCTCATTATAAGCCTGTCTTTGAAGCTCAGAGGTCTCTGTAATAACGCCTATTGATCCTAGTAGAATTGCTTTCATTTATTTGATGCTCACAATTTATTATCTTTGAGTAGAAGAAGAAGGTGTTGACGCGCAAGTTGTTCTAAACTGAATATATCTTTTAAATAGCACATCTTTTTGCTATTTCGCCATTTCATAACAAGTGTTTCGCGGTTTATTGTTAGACCTTCAGGCCGATTATAAAATTCCTTTGGTGTTATTGACAATTCAATAGGAGGCGAAGAGAAATTAACCATATCATTATTAAATTGAGCAACTCTGATAAATCGTTTTTCTTCTTCAACTATAAAAAAACTATCCAACCTTGGGTCGGGAAGATTACTTTTACAATGTAATCCTACAGACCATTTTAGCGTTTCTGATTGTCCTACTGTTGGAACAGATAAGCAAATCGTTGCTAAAAGAAGGAATAGAGCACTCCGTTCAAAGCAACATAATTTTAAATATTCAAGTTTCGAAACCCCAGACATATTAACCCTGACAATCAATAATGATGTTACCAATTATGTTCCCAGACTCTAAATCCTGATGGGCAAGTATTGTTTCGGACAAATGATATTGCTTCGCAATAAAAGGTTTTATACCTATATCATTTTGCCAGTTATTGAGAAATTGAAGTGCATCGTGCATCATTTTATCCTCTAGTAAATACATAAAGACACTACAAATTGAGAGGTTCATCTGTAAGAATTTCTGAAATGGTATTTCGGCGATACTCTTGTTATCAGATGCATAGGTAGATATTATTCCATGCTCTTTGATTAAATTTAAATTAGTTTCGATATTATGGCCAAAAGCAACATCAAAAATAAGATCAAGCTTTCTGTCTGTGGTAATATCCATGATATCTTCGACAAAATGAGTGTTATCGTATCTGAGGACGTGATCTGCACCAGCATTCAGAGCAGCGGTCATTTTTTCTTGCCCACTGACGGATGAAATTACATGTGCGCCGGCATATTTTGCCATTTGAATTGCACAATTTCCGACGCATCCACCGCCACCAGTAATTAATATGGTAGAGCCATTTAGTTTTGAATATTTAAACATCCCAGCATAGCCTGTTAAGGCGGGTATTCCAATTGTTGCCCCGACTTCAAGAGAGGTTGTATCTGCCAATGGAATAGCAAGGGTAGAAGGCACACACACAAAGTTTGCAGCTGTGCCAAATGGCCTCTGCCACTGCGCTGAATATAGCCAGACACGCTCTCCAACTCTGTTTTTATCCACATTGCGCCCAACCGATTCAATAACCCCAGATCCATCACTATGTGGTATGATTTTTGGGAAAGCGTGTTTCTGACCTCTAAATCCACTACGTCTCTTAGTATCAGAGGGATTTAGACCAGAAAAAGAGACCTTCACCAAAACTTCTCCATTTTGTGGGACTGGCTTGTCTATCTCACCAAAAACTAAAACGTCTGATGCATCACCTTGTTTTTCGTACCAAATAGCTTTCATATCTTAACCTTTTTATAATTCAACCAATATAGCTATTTCGCCTACATAGGTTTCTCAACTCTAATTTCGGCACAGTTAGCTTCAAATCCAATTAACTGATTTATTCTTATAACGATATATTTAAAATACCAGTTTTTGTTTTTCTTTGGAGAAAAAATATCTTTTTGAAGAAAAGCACTCTTTGACGTAAGGTTATGGAATTCATGTGCATACATATGGTTTATATAAGCATCAAAAAATTGATTTAGTTTAATGAAACCGGAGGGAGGTAAGTAAATAGTCATATAGGACGTACCATTGGTTTCTATATCAAAAGTAGAGTCTATCTCAAAAAATCTAGTATTTGTTATTTCGTTTGTAATTTCACATTTAAGAAACAGTTCTGATGCAATAGATGAATTGCTTAAGATAAAAGCCGCAACTACAGCGCATATAACTATTTTCAATTAATTTTTACCCCTTTTTATAAAGTTGTTGTTTTAGTGTTAAAATTAACTTCAGACTTTTCCTAAATTATCGTCTGAACAATATTAACCGAATTAGTCGCCAAATTCCGTTCACTAGGATAGAACGCATAAAAGGATTTTGGAAAATACGCTTAGAAAAATTAATAAGGGTCGGAATAAAAGACCTCGCGAGAAAGATAGCTATAGTCACAAGTAAAAAAATAAATATAAGTTTAGTCATGTTCAGTTAATTATTTTTCTGTAACTCGTTGATTTTGAATCTTATCTAATTTTATTGTAACCAAATCTAGATGTTCCTTCAGGAGTTTATACTCTTTCATTGTGATATGCATATTCTCTTTTTCACTTATGCTTTCTTCTCGTTTTTGCACAATTTGCATAGAATCAACGATTATGCCGATAAAGAAATTAAGGACGGCAAAACTAGTTATTATTATGAACGGAATGAAAAATATCCAAGCCCATGGAAATAATTCCATTGTGGGGCGCACTATCCCCATGGACCAGCTCTCAAGAGTCATAATCTGAAAAAGGGTGTAAGCGGATGCTCCAATACTACCAAACCATTCTTGCATATTTGGGTCAGGGTGTGTTCCAAATAACTTCGTTGCCAAAACAGAGGCGACATAAAAGATCAGTCCTAATACACCGACTACGGACACCATCCCAGGAATCGAATGGCCTATAGCAGATACAACTCGACGTAATTGCGGAACAACAGAAATCAGTCTCAATATACGTAAAATGCGCAAGGCACGCAGAACGGTAAGTGCGCCGCTAGTAGGCGCCCACGCAATTGAGACAATTGCTAAATCAAATAAGTTCCAACCAGAACGAAAAAAACGAAATCTGTAAACGTAAAACTTTATCAACAATTCTATGGAGAAAAGTACAAGAATGATTCTATCAATCCATTGTAATAACTCGCCATAGCGAGCAGTGATGAATTGATCCGTTTCTAATCCCAACGTAATTGCATTCACAAGAATTAACGCAGTTATTCCGAACGTAAACGTATTGCTTTCGATCAATTTTGAAAGCTTTTGAAT
>CABXZZ010000042.1 GCA_902516825.1 uncultured SAR116 cluster alpha proteobacterium | reverse complement strand
GGCAGAATTTTTATTTAAACATCTTGGCACGGGGAACAATTAGCACTAATTAGTGAATGCGCTTACTGTATGCACTAATGGATAGGCATTAATTAATTATTAGCGCGGTATTTTTATTAAATAAAAAAAAGAGGTAGAAATGATGAGCTTAATGCCACATGAAACATCCGCTTTGATCCCAATGGTTGTTGAACAAACAAATCGGGGTGAGCGTTCATATGATATATATTCTCGCCTACTAAAAGAGCGCATTATCTTTTTAAATGGTCCTGTTGAAGATATGATGGCGTCTGTGATTTGTGCCCAATTACTGTTTCTTGAATCAGAAAATCCCTCAAAAGACATTTTTATGTACATAAATTCTCCAGGCGGGGTAGTTACTTCAGGCATGGCTATTTATGATACCATGGAATATATCAGACCAGACGTTTCAACAGTATGTATCGGGCAAGCGGCCTCAATGGGTTCTCTGTTGCTTACCGCTGGTGCATCTGGAAAACGTAATTGTTTGCCAAATGCGCGCATTATGACACATCAGCCATCAGGCGGTTTTCAAGGTCAGGCAACAGATATCGAAATTCATGCAAAGGAAATAATCAGCCTTAGAAGTAGGCTCAACAAAATTTATGAAAAGCATTCTGGAAAAACTCTGAAACAAATTGAAAAAATAATGGAACGTGACACGTTTATGTCACCTTATGAAGCAAAGGAAATGGGATTGATTGATGATGTAGTTACAAAACGTCCCATCCCTGAAAAAAGCTAAGTTACCTAATAACTTGTCAAAAATTATGCATCTTTAAAAAAATATCGTTTTTTGTTGAGTTTTTATGACAAGAGGCTTTAATCTGATAGCATTATATCTATTGAATTGTTTTATTAACCTTATGAGGGCGAATTGAAGATGGCAAAATCGACAGAGGATAGCAAATCTACGTTATTTTGCTCATTTTGTGGGAAAAGTCAGCATGAGGTTAAAAAACTCATTGCAGGGCCTACAGTTTTTATCTGCGACGAATGTGTTGAATTATGTATGGATATCATCCGGGAAGAGCATAAAGGTAGTTTCGTGAAAGGTGGAGAGGGAGTTCCATCTCCACTCGATATCAAAACAGTTCTAGACGAATATGTTATTGGCCAAGAGAAAGCCAAGCGTGTTTTATCAGTCGCTGTCCATAACCATTATAAGAGATTAGCAAATGCAGGGAAGGTTGGAGATCTTGAGATCTCCAAATCTAACATCATGCTGGTAGGCCCGACCGGCTCAGGTAAAACACTTCTTGCGCAGACTCTGGCACGAATTTTGGATGTACCTTTTACCATGGCGGATGCGACAACTCTTACAGAGGCAGGTTATGTCGGTGAAGATGTTGAAAATATTATCCTCAAACTATTGCAAGCAGCTGATTACAACGTTGAAAAAGCTCAACGTGGTATAGTTTATATAGACGAAGTTGATAAGATTAGCCGAAAATCAGACAACCCTTCAATTACTCGTGATGTATCAGGTGAGGGCGTTCAGCAGGCCTTGTTGAAGATAATGGAAGGAACGGTGGCTTCTGTCCCACCCCAAGGAGGCAGGAAGCATCCACAGCAGGAGTTTCTGCAGGTTGATACTACCAACATTTTATTTATTTGTGGAGGCGCATTCGCAGGGCTCGAGAGATTAATTTCAGACAGAACAAACAGCACTGGTATTGGCTTTGGAGCTACGGTGCGTGATAAAGACGAAAATAATGTTGGCGAAATACTTACCAAAATTGAGCCAGAAGATCTCGTAAAATTTGGTCTCATACCGGAATTTATAGGTAGACTTCCTGTAATTGCGACATTGGAAGACTTAGATGAAGACGCTCTGGTTCAGATACTAGTCGAGCCTAAAAATGCGTTAACCAAGCAATATAAAGCACTCTTTGAGATGGACGAGGTTGCTCTTGAATTTAGAGATGATGCCTTAAGAGCTATAGCAAGACGCGCTATAGAGCGTAAAACTGGCGCGCGTGGTTTGCGTTCAATTCTTGAAAACATCTTGATGGATACCATGTTTGACATACCAACAACCTCAAATATTGACAGTGTTGTCATCAACGAAGATGTTGTTGTCTCAAATGCAGCTCCGTTGTTAGTTCATTCATCCGTTTCTAAGCAAGACTCAGGCGCTTAAGTGCTTTTTCTGTTGTAAAATTTAATTAAGAAATTTTTTTTTTCATATTTATGTATTTTTTTTTGTTGGATTGAACCTTTATATTTCAAATCGTTTGCTAAATTTAAGATTTAATCACGAGACGTGATTTGCGTATCTTGATTTCGCATTTTAGACTTATCCAAATTGAGCTCTTGAAATCTGTGATTGATACATCACATTGTATTATGCAATTTAAATACTTGAAGGTTTGGTCCCTACGATTTTCCCTTAAAAAAAATAACTACAAATTGTAATTTTGCTGTCGCCTAAAGAATTATCCAAAAGGAATTTTTAATGTCTGATATCGATCAAATTCAAACAATCCCAATCCTACCTTTACGGGACATCGTCGTGTTTCCAAATATGATTGTACCGCTCTTTGTTGGGAGAGAAAAATCAGTTCGAGCACTTGAAGCTGTGATGGCTGAGAATAAACAAATTCTTCTTTTGACACAAACTGATGCAGGTACTGAGGAACCGTCAGCCGATGATTTATATCGCATCGGCACGCTTGGCTCTATATTACAATTGTTAAAGTTACCTGATGGCACAGTTAAGGTTCTTGTTGAGGGCGGAGGTAGGGCCCAAGTAAACAAGATAGATAACACTGGTGAATTTCTGATGGCAGACATTTTGGAAGTTCAAGAAATTAAGGTGACCGATCCAGAGGTAATTGCTCTCGGTAGGGCGACAATTCATCATTTTGAAGATTACATAAAATTAAATAAGAAAATTGCAACGGAGGTATTGGCCTCTGTAAATAAATTAGAAGACACAGATAAAATCGCAGATACATTGGCCTCCCATGTTGCTGTAAGTATTGAAGATAAACAGCAATTGTTAGAAAAAATTGACGTGCGCGCGCGACTTGAAAAGCTGTATGAGTTGATGGACGGGGAAATTAGCGTATTACAGGTTGAACGAAGAATAAGAAGTCGCGTGAAACGTCAGATGGAAAAAACCCAGAGGGAATATTATTTGAATGAGCAAATGAAGGCAATTCAAAAAGAACTTGGTGAGACTGAAGATGGCAAAAACGATATTGATGAAATTGAAGAAAAGATTCTAAAGGCTAAATTACCTAAAGAGGCTAAAGAAAAAGCTACTAATGAGTTAAAGAAACTGCGCAACATGGGTCCGATGAGTGCTGAGGCTACTGTTGTCAGGAATTATCTTGATTGGATGGTTGCTTTACCTTGGAAAACTGCAAGTCGTCTAAAGGTTGATATTCAGCAAGCGAGAAAAATACTAGATGACGACCATCATGGTCTTGAGAAGGTGAAGGAGCGGATAATTGAGTTTCTTGCTGTCCAGCAAAGAACAAAAAAGAATAAGGGGCCCATATTATGTCTTGTTGGTCCTCCTGGTGTGGGTAAGACGTCTTTGGGTAAAAGTATTGCAAGGGCGTCTGGAAGAAAGTTCGTAAGAATGGCACTCGGAGGGGTAAGAGACGAAGCAGAGATAAGAGGTCATCGCAGAACCTACATTGGTTCTTTACCAGGCAAGATAATACACGGCATGAAAAAAGCGGAGAAAAATAACCCTTTATTCTTATTGGATGAAATTGATAAGCTTGGAGCTGATTGGCGCGGCGATCCGAGCTCTGCATTGCTAGAAGTGCTAGACCCAGCGCAAAATAATACGTTTCAGGATCATTATCTTGAGGTTGACTTTGACCTTTCCAACGTCATGTTTATCACAACAGCTAATACTTTAAACATGCCGGAACCATTGCTTGATAGAATGGAAATCATTCAGCTGTCTGGTTATACAGAGGATGAAAAAATTGAAATTGCAACAAACCATTTGCTTCCAAGGCAATTTACCGAACATGGGATAAAAACTGATGAGGTAACGGTATCGCAAGATGCCATTAGGGATGTGATAAGGTACTACACAAGAGAGGCTGGCGTTCGTGCACTTGAAAGGTCGCTAGCTCGTATCTGCCGAAAGTCTCTAACAAAAATCATGGCTGGGGATCAGGAAAGCTTATCTATTACAGCTGAGAACTTAACACTTTTTATGGGGGTTAGAAAATTTAAGTTTGGTGAAATCGACACTGTTGACAAGGTTGGTGTTGTAACCGGGCTTGCTTGGACGCGTGTCGGTGGCGAATTATTGCAAGTTGAGTCCGTGCGAGTACCTGGTAAGGGAAAAATATCATCTACGGGGAAGCTTGGCGAGGTTATGAAGGAATCTATTCAGGCTGGTGAATTTTTTGTGAAGTCTAAAGCAAAAGACTTTGGAATAGATTTATCAATAGCAGAGAAACACGATATACATGTGCATGTGCCAGAGGGTGCTACTCCTAAAGATGGTCCGTCTGCAGGGGTTGCAATGGTGACATCAATCATTTCAGCACATCTTGGTCTTCCTGTTAAAAAAGATGTTGCCATGACCGGTGAGATTACGCTCAGGGGACATGTACTGCCGATTGGCGGCCTGAAAGAAAAGTTACTTGCTGCGTTAAGAGGTGGAATTAAGACGGTCATCATCCCGAAAGATAATGAAAAAGACCTAGAAGAGATTCCAGATAACGTCAAATCAGAACTAGAAATAGTGCCTGTAAAACTAATTGATGAGGTAATACACATTGCATTCACTCAGAAACCAAAACCTATAGTCGAAGAAATTTCATCTAGTATTCCCCCGGAATCGAAATCTATTCCAGATATAGTTGCTCATTGACCCTTAATATTTTAATTTAGAATTTTTGTTTATTTTGATTGATCTAACTAGTGGTTAAGCTTATTGTCATGCCTTACAACTTATAAAAGGAAGGGATAACTCAATGAATAAAAACGACCTCGTCGCATCAGTTGCAGACCATTCTTCATTAACAAAAGCAGACGCTGCAAGGGCAGTTGATGCAGTGTTTGGTTCTATTGAAGGCGCTTTAAAAAGTGGTGATGAAGTTAGAATCGTTGGCTTTGGCACTTTCTCCGTTGCAGCACGCGCTGCTACCACAGGACGTAATCCAAGAACTGGTGAAACAATTCAGATAGCAGCTTCCAAACAGCCAAAATTCAAGGCTGGCGCTCCATTGAAATCTGCAGTCAATAACTAGCCAAAATTTTATAGATAAGATACCGGTTAAGTTTCAATTAAATTCGGGTGGTTAGCTCAGCTGGGAGAGCAATTCGTTTACACCGAATAGGTCGGGGGTTCGAGCCCCTCACCACCCACCATTTATAAAAAGCGGGTCTTTAGCTCGCTTTTTATCAACGAGTATATTAAAACATGTTGAAATTTGAGATAATTAACAGCCTTAAAATGCATTAACGTATACCCTTAACTAGCAAGGTAGTGCATCGCGTTATATGTTTTAGGTAAATACATGAGTAACGAAAACGATAATAATGTTCAAAGTTCTGACCGAAATCCATCTAAAAAGATACAAACCGAGGTTGAATTACTGCAAGAGCTAACAATGTTAGTAGATGAATATCAGGATTATGACAGCCCTCGCGTTCGTAGCGACGGCGACATCATTATCCCTCTCAATTCTGACCTTAAAAGAAATCGACGAGCGTTGCAGAGTTTGGCTGATGCGGTAAAATTTATGATGGATAGAGATAAGCCGAAATTTTAAACTTAATTATGCCAATTCTAACAGGTTTTTTTTCATTTTACGGCCTTGTCTATCGCTTGCTTTAATTTACGCAATTCATTGCACTGTGTCCAACAAATATCGTCTATTTTATTTAAGTTTACTTTTGCTCTATCAAGGTCTCCAAGCGCGATGAATAATTCACCTTGGTATTCCAACGCACCAAGATGTTTCGGATTTATATCTAAAGCTTTTTCGTAATGATACGCACTCTTCTCTAACATACCCTTTTTACGAAATGAAAACCCTATATAATTATGAATATCAGCATCATTGGGTTCATTTTGAACCATGGTTTCTAGAATAACCAAAGCGTCGTCAAAATTTCCTCCTTTTATCAATTTTACCGCCGTATAATATTCCTTGGAATGGGCTGATTGAGCAGATTTATCATCTGAGGAACTGGTTCCGGCAGAATATGCCGGTGTTAAGAAACACAAGATTATAAAGAATGATAAAAATGATAGGTAAAAAAAAGCTTTGAGCACGAGGAATTGGTTTAACTCATACGACAAAACCCTCGCCGCCAATTTATTTTTTGATAATAATTGAAAATCTCTCACATTGAACTCCTAATTTGTTTTTATCTACGTTACAATTTTGGTTTTAGATTTATCATTACTATCGTTTTTTATATAACAATGTTGCTTGACAGTTTTTTGTGGTTGGGCTAATCCAAACAAACTTATGTTTTGTGAATTAAAATAAATAGATTTTTGTATCTATACAAGGGGGTGTAGCTCAGTTGGTTAGAGCGCTGGCCTGTCACGCCAGAGGCCGCGGGTTCGAGTCCCGTCACTCCCGCCACTCCCGCCACTAAAAACTAATGATTTCAATGGGTTAGAGCGTTTTGCCTCGGTTTTTGCCTCCTATTTTAGGCATTGACTAACGTTCTAGGAAATTCTGCAACATTCGACTGGAATGGTCACTTGCCTGACCCATGTAATCAGGATGGTAATGAGCGTAATGTCCCTCTGTGATTCTCATGTTAGCATGTCCGAGTTGTCTTGAAATTTGTATCATATCAATGCGTCCCCTTTCTATTGTCACTATAATTGCCCAAGTATCTCCTCATTATCTTAAATAATTACATTTATAGACATTGATATTAGATGTAAGGGATTGAACAGTATTACGAAATAGTTATATTTTTAGAAAGTAAAGCTGACTAAATACATAATGAAAACGAATGGAAATCGAGTGATTGCATCTGTATGTTCACGGTGTAATTCAGAAAAAGTATCAGAGCCGTTAAGAAGAAGAGTATCAAAACAACTTAAGATAGGTCTGATGACTATGTCTGAGGTTGATTTTCAAGAGGTAAGGTACATGGCGGCATGCAGTCGACCAATAGCAGTGGGCATTTCAGGCGAGGGTAAATCGGGTTATTTATTTGGGGACATCAAAACTAGCGAGGATGTAGTCGGACTTCTAGAGTTTTTAAAGGAGTACCAAGAAAAACAAAATGGTTGGACAAATTCGAAAGAGCGACCAAAAGTTTTGAGGAATAAAACCGTGGCTCGAATTCCAGCTGGGTTTTTATAGCAAATAAGCACATTTATTAGGGGTTCAATCCCCAAAAACCTAAATTGCACGTAATGCTCGGCCCTAAAATAGCTGAATTTTTAGGGGTGATGACTGAGTGAAACTATTCTAATGGAGAACTTTTTTGGATAACAATCCTTGCAAACGTCAATAGTGAGTCATTAGAAACAAATAAGCGGTATTATCAACATATACTTCAAGATAAGGTTGGTAGGTCTCTTGAAAATGTTAAAAATAACTAAAGCTGAAAAAATTGTTAATGAAAAACTGGTAGAACATGAATAATAGAATAGAATACCGACCTTTCGAATGGGTTCCAAATGATTTCTCATTAAAGGGTACTGATGAAAAATTTTACACTTTAGAGCAGTTTAGAGGTTCAAAAGGTCTGGTTGTAATGTTTATTTGTAATCATTGTCCTTATGTGAAAGCCATTACTAATCAGCTTGTTATGGATGTGAAAGTTTTGGAAGAGAGTGGAATTTCATCAATCGCTATTATGTCTAACGACGTTATTAATTATCCAGATGATAGTTTTGAAAATATGAAGATGTTTTCAGTACGAAATGATTTTAATTTTCCTTATGTAATTGATGAAAATCAGCTTGTCGCGAAAGACTTTATGGCTTTATGTACGCCCGACTTTTTTGGTTTTGACGCTGAATTAAAGTTGCAGTACAGAGGTAGATTGAATAGCGCCGGAAAAAATCAACCATCCAGTGAAACAAAAAATGAATTAGTTGACGCAATGTTATCGATAAGTAAACATGGAATTCGTCCAGAAGAACAATTTCCTTCTATTGGTTGCTCTATCAAATGGAAAAAATAATTTAAAATTAATTAAGTTTTCTTGGTGGAAAAATTTTCCACATTAAAACCGTCCATGATGCACATGATGAATAGAGAATGATAAAAAATATAGTAGGAAAGTCCCAGTAAATAATTTTTGAAATCCAAAATTTAATAAAAGATTGGGAATATTGGTTCTCATTAAATATATTTTCAATAATTGTTAAAGGGCAAGTCATTCCAATAATTGCCTCAGAGCTTATAAAACAAATTAGGCCTAAATGTGTGGAACGTAATTTAAAATTACTAAGCCACAACCATCCCATTTTATAACCAATGGGTACGAGGAAGAATCCAGTAGTTATAAATATTATGATAATAAAATGAAAAACTAAGACTGCATCTGATATCAAACTATTCATAACTTGAAATGATAATTAAAAAAGTAACTAATAAAAACATTTTTCAAATATTGCATAGGGAAACTGCTATCAATAACTATATAATTTATGAGCTAGAAATCTTAGCAACGATTCATTTGACATAAAAACTTTTAACTTAAATTCCATATGTCTCGCCAATGTTTACTCTTGATGCAATTGTACTAATTTAAATTTATAAAATTAAAGGAGATTAGATATGTTTATTACTAGCGCAATAAATTTGAAAGTAGGAATCATCACAGGCATGGTAATTGGTGGTGCAATAGCAGTTACCGCTAAGCAGGCTCTTGAAAACCGAAGTTGTATGTCCAAATGTTCAAACAAATATGCTGGTGCAGATAAAGAAATCAAAGATGAAGATGAACACGTAAAAGATTAATTAAAAAAGATATGCGAAATAATTGTGGGAATACTTCTAATCGTATTTTTGAGAGGCTAATATTGATAAAAGCCTTATTGACACATATTTTTTAAAAAATGCATTATTCTTTTTTTGAATATAGAGATAAAAATTAAATATTGCTCGAAACAGTTTTTACCCTAATTTGTTTTCAAACATGGAGGCGGTGAATGGAATTCCTTTTGATATGGGTGTTGACTGGAAATTTTTTAGATAGTGGCTTGAGGTTTGACGAGGCTGGAAGTTGTTATGCTTCTGCTCAGAATAGTGGTATGGAAATGCGCGACTTAGGTATGGCTGTCCCTAAATTTATTTGTATACCGGTGGCAAAAGATAAGGAACTAAAGCTTCTGATACCTGATACGCCGCGTTCTAATTTTCCATTTAATTAAAATTCTATCTTTTAAAGGTAGACACTAACGAAAAGAAACTCTAGGAAACCATTATACACACCGTCATTACAACACTATTTCTTATCCTGTTTAGCCATAGTTCGGGGGCGATGTATCTATGAAATCTAGTTTAATCAATCATACTATTGTAGAATTTCCATCGGAAGAATATTTGGAACTTAGAAAGCGCGAGTTGCTCGACTTGTCTGATGAATTTTTTGCCAAAGCGTCTAAAATGGGGATGTTACGTTATACGATTTCAAAAATTTGGAATAAAACTGAGAAAAATAAATTATGTTTTACGTTCGAGTATAAAGATGAAAAATCATACAAACAATGTCAAAAATTTATCGAAGAATGGCAACGTGCAACAGATAATTCGTCTGTCCCAAGGAAAGTTTTCTCTAATAGAGGTATAATTATTGCTGATTATAAATGAGAATAAAAAAATAGGATACTAAATTAAAAACCTTTACCAAAATCAATCGAAAAGGGGCTTACACAATATCAAAGGGCTTAATAAACTTATTATAATTTAGGGTGTTATTACCCCAACTAGTGCTTGTTATTCCAGTATGGTGGAACACGTTTTTCTTTTATTTTTCTCTATAAATAGGCGACCAGAAGAAAATCGTTAGCCAAGATATGTTCTTCAGAGACTTGAATGAATGTGTCTGGTATGCGGAGAAAATCAGCAAGCGGGGGAACTCTATTACGTCCTACTGCTTGCCGAAGATGGTTAATTCTGGGTTAGTAATGGTGTACTGAGAGGTAAATCAGGCACTCATCAGGCACCTCCTTGTAAGTCATTGATTTTATTAACTTTTAATCCCCTCACTCCCGCCACTAAACTAAACAATAAAATCAATATTTTAAAACACCTCATTCAGTGATATTTGAGGTCTTTTTTTGTGCCAAAAACACTTTTGTTCGCATAATGTTCGCGTTTCTGTTTGCACTATTTGACATATTTTGTCATTTTCGATCCGAGGGAAAACAATGTTTTATAATAGTTAAGCGTTGAAAAAATCTATTCAGATCCTCATCAGGAAAATCACTTGCAAAGCATCACGCCCTAGCGAACCCATCCAAAAAGTTAAGAAAACGGTTAATCTGTAGCAGTTTCTGTATAAGTATATTTACTTATACGTAAAATAATGATGTACTATTGTTATATTGTTTAATAAGTTTATGAC
>CABXZZ010000041.1 GCA_902516825.1 uncultured SAR116 cluster alpha proteobacterium | reverse complement strand
ACTACAAACATAGAGGCTATAAATAGGCAATATATCTGCCTTAATGATGTTCTAGGAGATATAAGAATTGGAGATAGGGGCTGGCTGGAACTGACGCCTGAGCAGCTTTTGCAATTTGAAAAAAACAAAGATATTTTTACTTTTGCAAAAAAAATGTTGCTGTCAAAAATAAACCCCTTTAGTAGATCTATTCGTAATGCTCTTATTTCTTATTTAACTTGGGTGGAAATAAAATCTGCTGAATTTCAGGCCTTAAACAGAGAAGGTCTAACAGACCCACTATTTTCAAACCTAGACCAAATTTGCTTTGGCGCTTTTCTTCCACTACCTCATCCCAAAATACCACTTTATGACGAAAATGGTAACTTTGACGGAGCGGCAAGTTTTGACTTAGGATTTCACATCGCTGGAAAAACACATCTCGTTAGTTTTTCTGACAGTCAATTTATTCGCAAATCAGAGCGTAAATTGCGACATAGATTAATTAATGAAAGTGATAGATTTGAGTTAATCGAACCACCCAAACCTGAAGAAAACGTGGTCATAGACCAGAATTTTATAAATAATTTATTATATTCAATTCCAGCGATAGCAGAATTTAACAGAATGGAAACTCTACTCCATGGGCTTTACTATCCAGCAGGTCTTAATAAGTTACGTAAAATAGTGTGACAATATTCGATAATCATTAAATAACCCCATTGTTTGTTGATACAATTAGCATAACCTCTATAATTTTGTCTTGATCGTATTCGGCGATCTACATTACTGAAATCCAGTTTCAATCCTTGAACCAATGCTGGTCGCTCAGTTGAATATAGCGCTACCTTTATACGGTAGAGTTCAAAGGTTTTAATTCTCACCGGAGCACCATTCATCTAATAAACCCTTGATGAAGACTACTGGGATTAGTGGTTCCCGACATTTTATCAAATGAGAAGGCCATTGAGAGGTAGTATATTGGTTGACAAAAATATGTATTGAATTCTAACCATCTATATTAATTTTAAAGGTTTTTCCGTCATTTTTACAGACTTAACAGTCTAATAGTATAGCAGATGATTTACAAAGGCTGTTTAACGGATAGGCTGAATGAACAAATAAAATTTATACTTTCACTATTTTTATCTCTTTATCCAGTTTTCTGCTTCGGTGATTTGCTCTTTTGTGGGTCTAAGACCAGTATATCTGATTAGCTCAAATTTAGTTTGAGTATTAGATGTGAAACTCTCAAATGGCAATTGCAGAAAGGGTTTGCTCAGCTTTAAAGAAAGGTCATACATTATTTTGTGTATCTTTAGTGCCCCGGCTTTTCCAAAGTTCTCGGGCCAATTTCTCCTTTTCCTAGTTGTTTCGACAGCGTCGATATTTCGAGTAACATAAACAAGTGAAACATCACAATACCTATAAACAGTTGGTAAAAAAAATATTAAAAGCGGATGTTTTAAAATTAGATGTGTATAACCGTGGTCCGATGCTTGTGCAGACTGAGCCTCTATCCAATTTGAAAATAATTCCTCAAATGGCTTTGGATCTTTGTAGAATTTAAAATCAAGTTCATTTACGTATTCGTTCAATAAATTACGAAGCTCAAGTGGCTCATAAGAATTGGGGGTTTTTTGGTCATTGGTAAAGAAATGAGGGGGACAAGAGTAAGCCCCTAACTTGTCTAAATAACCTGTGACAGCAGAAGAACCAGTTCCCCATGATGAGAGTATTATGATAGACTTCAAATTTTTAACTCCATTTGAGAGTTTCTAAAGCGATTTTTAAATTCACAAGTTTCAAAAAATTTTCAATTAAATCATTCTAAATATAAAAACGAATATTAAAAATACTGAAAATTTTGTACGAGTAAGACGGTGTTTTAATCTCGCATCAACCAATAATGAAAATCTGCCAACCATCTTCTCATGTCTATATGAGGTTATCTTTTATTTATTCATAAGTTTATGGATGATTTGGCTTTTCACTTTCGAGGATTTAAAATATTTTTCCTCTGTATCAAGCATATCAGAAAAAATCATTAACTGTCTCAGGTTAGTTATCGGGATTGTTTTAATATCAAAATAAAAAAGCGAAGCATAATGTTTCCATAATTTCCTTACATCTGTTCTGTGCCATTCTTGCCAGGGTTTTACCGGCCCTATAAAATGAGCAATTCCGTTCTTTGACTGTTCTAACCTTTGCAACCAAATATCATTTGGTATTTTATACCAGAGCTGATTATTAAACCTACTTTCAAGCAAAATCACATGACCTGTTAACACAATATTATATAAATCCTGGTCTGCAAATTGCTTTTTTGAACCAATGGCTTTTTCAACATTCAAACATTCTTGCAGAAAATGGTTTCTTTCTAGTTCAGCAATATTCATGAGCATCACTCCAGAGTTAAAATAATGTTTAAGTTTAAATTGAGCTAAATACTCCCTTTTTAATACCGCGCTCTCACTGGCATCTGCGACAGCACCTAAATAATTGTCCTCCAGATTAGTTGAATATAGATTTTCCAAGCAATTTCCAATCAGTGTATCCGCATCTAAATAAACAACTAACTCTCGTTCAATTAATTTAGAGATCAGAATTTTTGCAAAAATACTTTGTGAGAACCCTATTCTTCTATTTTTTACCAGCCCTAAATTAAAAATTTTCAATACGTTACTGTTCACATTTTTTATAAAAACTATACAACCTCTTTTCTCAAATTCTTTTTTTGCTTGTTCGAGAATATAGCTATTTTTTATGTCAGTAACTAAAAAGTGAAATTCCAGTTTTATCCTGTTATTTTCGATTGCTGACATAGCAGAAACTATCGCAGGGACAACAAAATTCTCGCTAATTACATATACGATTGGTATTATCATAATTTAATTACCTTTTTAATTATCACTATATTGCTTTTTTTTTAAAAGAAATAGAGATAACATATTGAGACATACATCGCTTATTTTAGGATTTTTTAAAATGTCAAATTTAGCTGTATTATTTACAGACTCTCAAAAACAAATTTGTGAAAAAGAACTGAGCCAAATCGAGATTTTTTTTAATGAAAGAAATTTTCAAACATTAAGCCTAAGTGACACAAAAAAAACATTTTATTTAGGAGATTTCAAAAGTAGTGAAAAGAGTGTTTCATCAGAGAAAGATTTAAGTGAATATTGTTCAAACTACAAAAATGTGTTTTTTATTAGCTCATTCACTACGTCTTTTAGCGCTATAAGAATAAGCTTAACTAATGAAGTCAGAAAGGTAATATCGTTCTCACCTCTAACAGATTTTAGAGCAAGAACCATAAAAAGTGACACCAGGAAAGAAAAATTTTATAGTAAAATAGTGGAGTGTGAGAAAACAGATAGAAAGAGAGATCTGAATTATTTTCTAAAGAGAAAAAAGAAATCGTCTACAAAATACGACATTTTCTACCCCTGTTATTCTGATTACCATCGAAAGCAGGCAATAAACATAGGAGATTACAGTTCCGTAAATCTTCACGGAATTTGGAGCTTGAGTCATGTATTTAGCGACATAAAATTTCCGTTTTTTAAGGTTTTAGCCAACGCTGTGCGTTCCTAAGACACATATTTTTTATTCAATGCAATGGAATTAATCCTCCACATAGGTAGAGAAAAAACTGGAACTACGTCACTTCAATCTCATTTGAAAAACGATTTTTTTGGATTTAAAAATAAAACATACTATTTTCCAAGCGATTTTACCAAATGGGACTCTAATCGTGCCTTTACTGCCCTATTCGATAATAACCTTAGATATAACTTTTATAAGCAACTGAAAATAGAAAGTGCTGAAGAATATGGGGTTTTTAAGAACAAAATTGTCGAAGACTTCGAAAAGCAATTTCGTAATTCTTCAAAACTCAAAATTGAAAAATGGATTATCTCTTCCGAGAACTTATCAACTAATTTATTGACCATTGACCAACTAGAGGATCTTAAAAATTTTATTTATAAATATTTTTCTTCGGTTAAAATTATTTGTTTTGTAAAAGACCAATTTGCAGATGCAATATCACGGTATTCGCAAGAAATAAAAATGGGAGGAATAAATAGTTGGGAAAATTTTTTAATTGATGTAAATGAGGCTCATCCTATTTGGAATCATAACTTGTTTGCTCAAAATCTTGCGTCGGTTTTTAAGAAAAAAGATATATATTTTGAGAATTATTTTGATACTAAGGGTAACAATAGAAATATTGTTAATTATTTCTATGAAAAATACCTAACAAAAACCCATCTTAAAATCATTGAAAAAAATAAAACGAGTAACCAAAAACTGGGTTTTCTCGCAACCAGTTGTTTACGAGTTATAAACGAAAAATATCCACGTTTTTCATCCATCAAAAATGAGAGGATGAGACTCCATTTATATAAAAAGATAATAACGTTTGATTGTGGTGAATTAGGTAGCGTCTATCAAAAGAACAAAAAACCGCTGATTAACAAGTTTTCAAACTCTAACGAAACGTTTGCAAGACAATATTTGATCGAAAGAAGCTTCCATATTGGTAGAGATCTACCCACAATAAACAAAAATGAAATGACAAATATTGATATGAAAATTAGTAAAGTGCTTTCATATATCAATGATCTTTAGAATATTCCGGCATTAGCTCATTTCATAATGTTCGGAAGGGCTCAAGAATGTGTAGTGCCCTTAACGCGATTTTATAAAGTTTGTGTTCTTTATAGTCTTCTGATTTTGATAGAAGAGTATCTAATACTTCTGTGTTTAAAGGATTTTTAAACCAAATCTCATATAGGTTATTAAACGAAAGTTTTTTGAGGTTATCGTGTTGATTTTGCGAATTGTACCGTTTCTGATTTGATTTATATTTCGAGATTATAACGGCTATCTGATCTTTATATTCTTTTTTTAATTTCAAAATTTTTATATCATTTATCACTTGTCCGTTTTTTAAAGAATAATGTTCAGGAAATACCTGTTTATGCTTTCCAGGGGATATATTATCTAATATTGAATAGCGAAGACCAAAATCAAATGCGCTTATTACGTTTGTCAACTCTGGACTAGACTTTCTTATCTCTTGAGTGAATGGAATAGGCCCGGTTACTCTTAATACTCCTTGTTTTCCGCCAAAAAAAATTGCTTCATTATAGAATAAAATATTTAAGCTCACTCGATTAATTACACTTGCTAAAACTGGCGACTTTGGAGGTGATAACAAAAACCACTGTTGATAAGCTCGAAAATGACCTAGTTCGGGCTGTTTACCCCATGAACCATACTCTTTTTCCCAATTTGATGTAGAGAGTTTAGCTGGCAACTCAGCTATTCTATCTAATTTATTAACAATGCCTGCTTTTACATCCAAATATAGCCCCCCCTTTTTGTATATAAATAAATATCTAAAGAAATCTGATTTAGCAGGGGGAAATTTAGGAGAGATAGATTCATATAAGTTTAAATAAAATATCCCAAAGTATTTTAAAATAAATTCCTTCTGACCGTTTTCATCAAAAAAATAAAAATCCCAATTGGGATTCTTTTGTTTAATATTTATAATGTTATCATAGATTATATCTGGTAATTTTGACTTATTAGAATAGGTAAATATTAGATTTTTTGGAATATTCATATGTTAGAATGCTGTAAATAAGTATGGACTTAAATGAAGAGTTTTTTGACTTTCTTGATTTGATCATTAAGCGACAATTTTTCAAAATTGCCATTGTCTGTAATGTTTAGTATCGAAATATTTTGCAGCTTATGTTCACAATAATTATCGAACTCATTAAGTTCAGACTCTGAAAATACTATGTCAGCACCCTTAATATATTTTTTCCGATCTGGAAGTTTTATGCCACTATTTCTGCTATCAATTAATCTTTGCTGCAACTTTTCTAAATCCTCGTACCTTACGATTTCAACGTTATCATACTTCGACGCTATCTCCTTCCATTTTTTTAAATGTAAAAGCCATCTTTCAAAATAAGTTGAAACGTCTTCCGCATGATATCTAGTGATATAGCCAATTGGTCTAGATTTTGAAAATTCTACTAAGTTGCTCGGTAATTCTCCTGCAAATCCTTTCGTAAATTGGAGGAACTTGTAATATGAAACGAGTACGTCTGAGGGTTTTCGAAAAATATAAATAAAACTGCACCATTTTTTTCCAAACAAGTAGGAAAAAGTGCCTGGTAAATGATGAGACTTGACAATGCTTGATAAAATCATATTTTTTTTTTCGCCGTAATTTGCGATAGTTAATCTTTTAAAAAAACGGGCTGTATTTTCTGGATTATGAAAGTTGAAATGTCTGTTAAAGAAAGGATAATCAAAATCTAAAATAGGCTCATTTGTGTATTGAGAATTTTTGTCAATTAAATTTATGAGGAAAGCTGTGCCACTTCTTTCGTGACTACAAACAAACTTGGCTCTATTTACGTTGTCAGAAAACGTCAGTTTTTTTTTAGAATTAAGAACTAGATTCTTTTTCAATTATCAATTCCTGTATTTATGGCCCTATCTCGTCATTTCAAACAATTTGGTATAGTGAAAATATAATAATATATCTTAAGATTTAATGCCTCCATTATCTTCGATTATGCTCTATATTTTCTCATTACACTTGTTGAGAGGCATTCTTTTACCAAAATATGTACCTATAATTCCTATGCTTGGCTTTTGTTAAACTAGCAAACTTCAAAAACCGCAATCTCTAATTTGTATCCAATAATAAATATAATCAGAAAACATATATATGGGCATTAAAACTTTATCATTAATTTCAAAAAATTTTTGGTAATTTTAATGATAAAAAGTTCCAACTAAGTTTTATCAAAATTGAGATTTTTTTTGTAGCCATGTTAAAAAAATAAAGAATTGAAACTCTCTTTCTTTCCAATCTTGACTAAGCTATTTTAATATCATTTTATGTTAATGAAAGTATCAGTTTAATGAAAGAACTAACCTGCTTCAAAGCATATGACATTCGTGGTGAGCTAAACATTGAAATAGACGTGAGTATCGCATACCGTATCGGCCGTGCGGTCGCCCAACACTTTTCAGCTAAGAATATTGTAGTAGGCAGAGATGCTAGGAGAACCTCGCCAGCATTCGCAGAGGCAGTTTCAAAGGGTATAATCGATGCGGGAAGTAATGTGCTTGATATAGGACTATCTGGCACAGAAGAAATGTATTGGGCAGTAACTGAATTTGATGCGGACTCGGGAATCACTATAACTGCATCGCATAATCCCATAAATTATAATGGAATGAAAATTGTAAAATCTCAATCGCAACCCCTTGAAGATACTACTGATTTTAAAAAAATTAAAAAATTAGCCGAAGACCAAGACTGGATAAAAAGCGAAACATTGGGTAGGTATTATGATGTAGCAATCAATGCCCGTCGGAAATATGTAAAACAAGTATTGACCTTTATTGAAATTAATAATTTAAAGCCTCTTAAAATCGTCATAAACTGTGGGAATGGCGCCGCTGGTCCAACTTTTGATGCCATTGCTGAGGTACTACTAGCAAAAGATGCACCGGTTGAATTTATCAGAATGCATCACGAACCAGATTACACGTTTCCAAATGGTATTCCAAATCCTCTTCTTGTTCAAAACCGACCAGCAACGGCTAAAGCTGTAGTATTAGAGGGAGCAGACTTGGGGGTAGCCTTTGATGGAGATTTTGATCGATGCTTCTTTTTTGACGAAAATGGTGACTTTATAGGTGGTGAATATGTACTTAGCCTACTTGCAACTTGTTTTTTGGATAAGAACCCCGGGTCTAATATAATACACGACCCTCGTGTCGTCTGGAATGTACAGAATATCGTGAAAAGCAGAGGAGGCAAAGCTATACAGTCAAAAACAGGACATGCATTTATCAAGCAGACAATGAGACAAACACACGCTATATACGGCGGAGAGATGTCAGCTCATCACTATTTTAGAGATTTTGCTTATTGCGATAGTGGCATGGTCCCCTGGCTTTTAATTTTAGAATTGCTATCCCTTTCGGAGTCCTCCTTAAGTAAACTTGTAAAATCGCAATCAGAAGCATTTCCAAGTAGTGGCGAAATTAATTTTAAAGTTAAAAATGCGGATACTGCTATTTATCAAGTGCTGGAAAAATACCAACCTTCAGCGATATCAATAGATAAAACAGATGGAGTAAGCCTCGCATTCGAAAACTGGAGATTTAATTTGCGCAAATCTAATAACGAGCCATTGGTGCGTCTTAATATTGAAGCTAGAGGAAATTCGATTAACATTGAAGAAAAGTTAGAAGATATTACGGGCCTGATTCTTTAATCTATCCTTAAGCATATCCCCTCTTTTTGATATAGGAAATTATTTGATCTGCGCATTCTTCTGCTGTGTGTTTTTCTGTTTCAACAATTATATCCGGATTTTGAGGCTCCTCATAGGGGCTATCAATTCCAGTGAAGTTCTCTAATTGGCCAGAGCGTGCTTTTGCATATAACCCTTTCACGTCTCTTTTTTCTGCTTCCGCTAATGAGGTCTTTACGTAAACTTCAATAAACTCTCCATTACTTAAAGACTGCCTTGCACTATCACGCTCTGAAGCAAACGGAGATATAAAGGATACAAGCGTTATAAGACCTGCCTCAACCATCAATTTGCTGACTTCTGCTATGCGCCTAATATTTTCAACTCTGTCCTGCTCTGTAAAACCCAAATCACGATTGAGACCATGTCTAACATTATCTCCATCAAGAAGCATAGTATGCCTTAAGTTAGCATGAAGCTTCTTCTCAACAAAATTTGCTATGGTAGATTTTCCTGAACCAGAGAGACCTGTGAACCAAAGTACACATGGAGTTTGAGATTTGGCTTCTGCGCGGGCTTGCTTGTTTATTTCTAATGATTGCCAGTGAATGTTAGAGGCACGACGTAATGCGTAGCGAATAATGCCAGCGCCAACAGTTGCATTACTTTCCCTATCGATAAGTATAAATGAGCCCATGGTTCGATTTTCCTCATATGGGTCAAAAGCAATGTTTCTGTCCAGAGAGATATTACACGAGCCGATATCATTAAGCTCTAATATGTCAGCTGGCAATCTTTGGTAATTATTTACATTTATTTTATAACGGGGCTTTGCAATTATTGCATTTGCCAATCCGCCCTCAAACTTCATAATATAGGCGCGCCCTGGTATCATCTCCTGCTCATGCATCCAAAAAATATTTACCCTAAACTGGTCAGATAATTCTGCTGGCTGAGATGCCTCTACAATTACATCTCCTCTAGATAAATCCACTTCATCTGTTAACGTAACTGCAATTGAAGATCCTTCATTAGCTTCATCAAGAGTTCCGTTCATTGTTGTTATTTCTTCAATAAAAGTTTCAGTCCCAGAGGGGAGGATTTTTACTTTCTGGCCAGTTTTAACTATTCCAGATGCAACTCTTCCTGCATAGCCTCGGTAATCTAGATTTGGACGGAGAACATATTGTATTGGAAGGCGAAGCGAGGCATTCTTTCTTTGTTTAATCTTAACTGTCTCAAGCCAGTTAATAAGTGTTGGTCCCCTGTACCAAGGCGTATTGCGCGACTGGTCAATTATATTATCACCTTTAAGAGCCGAAAGAGGTATTGCTTGAACTTGATCAAACTTCATATATTCTTTTTGTATCAAATCGAAGTCAGATGAAATTTGATTATAAACTGACTGGCTATAATCTACTAAATCAAGCTTGTTAATAGCCAAAACAATTTGCTTTATGCCAATAAGAGAGCAGATAAATGCGTGCCGACGTGTTTGCTCCAATATGCCCTTGCGCGCATCAATCATCAAAATAGCTAGTGAGGCGGTCGAGGCTCCCGTTGCCATGTTGCGCGTATATTGCTGATGGCCAGGTGTATCAGCCACGATAAATTTTCGCTTATCTGTAGTAAAGAAGCGATAAGCAACATCGATTGTGATTCCCTGCTCACGCTCTGCTGCAAGCCCATCAACAAGTAACGCAAAATCAATTTCATCTCCCTGCGTTCCGTACTTTGATGAATCTTTAAGCAAGTCGGATAGCTGATCTTCAAAAATCATTTTAGACTCATATAAGAGTCGCCCTATGAGGGTTGATTTACCGTCATCTACCGAACCACAAGTAATAAACCGTAGTGTATCTTTTACCGCTTGACTTGCGATGTAAGCATTTATATCCGATGAGATAACGTCTCTCTCAGACATTAGAAATACCCTTCCTGCTTTTTCAGCTCCATAGAAGCACCTGCGTCACTGTCAATGACGCGCCCCTGTCGCTCAGAGGTAGTCGCCAGAAGCATTTCCTGCAATATCTCTGGAATAGTTGTAGCAATTGATTGAACAGCTCCAGTAAGGGGGTAGCATCCGAGAGTCCTAAACCGAACCATCCGGTTGCTAACTTCTACATCTTTATTAATTGGCATACGGTCGTCATCCACCATAATGAGAGTTCCTTCTCGCTCGACAACAGGTCGTTGCTTTGCAAGATATAGATCTGGAATGGGTATATCTTCGGCTAAGATATATTGCCAGATATCCAGTTCGGTCCAATTTGATAGAGGAAATACTCGTATTGTCTCTCCTGGTTTTTTACGAGTATTATAAAGAGACCAAATTTCTGGTCTCTGGTTTTTTGGATCCCATCGGTGTTCAACTGTTCTGAACGATAATATACGCTCCTTCGCCCGCGATTTCTCCTCATCACGACGAGCCCCGCCAAAGGCAAAATCGAATTTATATATGTCTAACGCTTGCTTTAGTGCAACTGTTTTCATAATTTCGGTGTGCACGGCAGAGCCATGCTCAAATGGATTAATGCCTCGGTTTATACCATCTTGATTAGTATGGACGAGTAATTCAAACCCTAAATCCTCCATGGTCTTGTCACGAAATTGAATCATTTCCT
>CABXZZ010000040.1 GCA_902516825.1 uncultured SAR116 cluster alpha proteobacterium | reverse complement strand
GTCAATATGGTTATCATCGTTAGAGCAAGATAATCCGATTTCAGCAGATTATGTGATGTTAACAAATGGTGTTTCGCTAGAGGATTTCTCTGCTTTCAGGCGTGTATTCAATTTGTTCGATGGCTCTTCGCAAATAGCCATAGAACAGGCACGAAATCAATGGCGCAACTGGTCTTCTCATCCGGAACATATTTGCAGATATTTTACTCAATCGGAAACAGGAGCATGGCAAAATAGGGCTTCAGATGCCAAAGAATAAAAATTCTCGCTTCTTGGTTCTAATGATAATTATTATAAGAAATCGCATAATAGAAGGTTTTTTTTTGCTAGTTGATTTGCTATAAACCGCGCATCGATAGATCTGTTGGATTTATTTTATTGGTTTTTTTAAAATCTAGTATGAACGCCTTAAAGTCTGGAACTTTTATCTAAATAAGGAACAAATTTATGTCAATACAACGCACTTTTTCAATTATTAAGCCAGATGCCACTAGACGCAATCTGACAGGTGCCATTAATTCAAAGATCGAATCAAGTGGTTTGCGCATCATCGCGCAAAAGAGAATTCAAATGTCAAATACACAGGCTAGTGAATTCTACAAAGTTCACGCAGAACGCCCTTTCTATAATGATTTGGTGTCTTTTATGACCTCAGGTCCGGTTGTGGTGCAAGTACTGGAGGGAGAGAATGCGATATCTGCATATCGCGAGGTTATGGGTGCAACTAACCCGTCAATGGCCGCAGAGGGCACTATTAGGAAGGAATTTGCAGAGAATATTGAGGCTAATTCTGTCCATGGATCTGATAGTGATGAGAATGCAGCAATCGAGATTGCGCATTTTTTTAACAAAGATGAAATTGTCGGTTAGAAAAACATATCAGCATACAAAATCGTTTGCTAGCGGAATAAGCTGGATAATCTGTGCAGATTTATTTTAAACGTCCTCAGGAGCCCAACTCTTACTTTTAAAGAAGAAAAATTGCCATCAGAACTAAAATTGTAATAACACCTGCTATAATAATTTTTGAAAGGGATAAAAATCCCTCATAAAAAGCTAAATGGTTGACTGCTTGTTTATCAAAATTATCTGTTTTCATTTTCGTTACTTACCCTATTAAACAAAAAACTCGTTTACCATAATGCCCTGAAAAAAAAAGATGCGCAATCAGTTTAATCTAGATTTTGCAATTTCAAATATGTGTTGGATACTATCTTAGAATTATTATTTTTTTGGCTAGATAACTTGTTGCCCCCTGGAGGTATTTGATGCCAGATTACTTCGGAATCTTTGATCTCTAAATGCTTTTTTATAAGTGATGATAAAATCAGCGGATATAAAATATGTTCTTTTCGTAATACACGGTTTTCTAAAGTCTCTGCAGTTTCATTAGGCATTATAAAAAGTTCTGATTGGGCAATGATAGGGCCATCATCAAGCTCACTAGTAACAATATGAATAGTTGTGCCATGACGAATTTCACCTGATTGCAAGGCTCTTTTATGCGTGTTTAGCCCTTTAAATTTAGGCAATAAAGAGGGATGTATGTTAATAATTTTTCCCTCAAACTTATCTACAAATTCTGCTGAAAGTATTGCCATATAACCAGCTAGAAAAATCCAGTCCGGTTGATGTTTTTTAAGTTCTTTTAAAACCGCTATTTCATGAAAGTGTTTGCTTGAATATTCGGCACGCGCGATAAGCTTTGTGGCAATGCCATGCGTTTTTGCAATATCAAGGCCTTGCGCCTGTTTATTTGAGATTACACATACTATTTGACAATGAAGGTTTTGCTCTTCTATCGCAGTTATCAGTGCCAACATATTGCTACCGCGACCTGAAATAAGGATTGCAAGTTTTAACATCGAAATGTCGGTTCTATCTTTATTAATCTAACGCCAAGAATTTTCCATTCCTTCCAGAATAATAGCGTGATTTTTTCGCTTCTCGATTTGACCTGCCACCCAAGCATCTTCGCCAGTTTCTTGAATAGTATGTAAGAGGCTTCCTGCTTTATCCTCCTTAACAAATAGTATGCCGCCAATTCCACAATTAAAGGTGCGGGCAAATTCAGCATCAGTCATATTTCCATAAAATTTAACCCATTGAAAAACAGGTAATAAGGGGCGATGTTTTACAGATAATCTAAGACATAAATCTTGAGCGTAGCATCTGGGCGGATTTTCTATTAAACCTCCCCCTGTAATATGGGAGAAGCCTGTGACACCCCCGGATAAAAGTGCTGCCTCCACACTATCACGGTAAATTCGTGTTGGGGCCATGATACTCATTGCAAGTGACATAGTTTTATCAAATGGAGACGGGTTGTTATAATCCAAACCTTCTCTCTGAATTAAATTTCGAACAAGCGAAAAGCCATTTGCGTGAATGCCAGATGAAGGTAGAGCAATGGCAACATCTCCCTCTTTCACCATATCTGATGTAAGTATGCGGTCTCTTTCAACAGCACCTACACAGAATCCAGCTAAGTCATATTGACCGGCTTGATAAATTCCAGGCATTTCTGCTGTCTCCCCTCCTATGAGGGTGCAACGTGCATCAACGCAGCCATCTGCGATACCCGCCACTACTTCAGTTGCAACATCAATCTGAAGTTTTCCAGTGGCAAAATAATCCAGAAAAAACAGTGGCATTGCACCTTGCGCTAACAAGTCATTTGCGCACATTGCGACAAGGTCTATACCAAGACCTCTATGTAAACCACTATTGTGAGCTATTTCTAACTTAGTGCCAACACCATCGGTTGCAGCAACCAAAATAGGGTCATTAAAATCAGCATTCTTTAAATCAAAGAGACCTCCAAACCCGCCTAGATCACCTGTTCCACCTTTTCTTATAGTTCTCTTAGCATGAGGTTTTATAGCATCAACGAGTGCATTGCCTGCATCAATATTCACGCCAGAATCTTGATAGGTTAGGGGAAATGGATTGTTTTTAGTATCCATGCTAGTAAGACCTTGATAATTTGTTATGTTAGAAGGTAACTTAACTTTTATATTGGTTTTAATTTATAGCATTAGGAATTGCAAATTGTTCTGCTTGTTGAACGCGCTAATGGTGATTATCGGCGTAGTATTTATAATTGGTGTCTCCAACGCAGAGCCAACTTGCGATTCACCCGCTTTTGCCGTTGAAAATGTTCGTATAGATGAAATTGCTGAAACTGGAACTAAAGCCCGTGAAAATGGTTTAAGCAAAGCAACTAGCAAAGCTTTTAATCGAATCCTGACACGATTGCTTCTTACGAGCGAGGATGTATCAACACTTTTTTCAGAAGTAGAGTCTGAAGATTATCTAGGTTATTTTCACATTCACAAAGAGACAACATTAGCAAGTGGGTATCTAGGGGAAATTGATTTTTGCTTTGATGCGAAAGAGGTGAGGCGCCTGTTCAGACAAAAAGCACTTTCCTGGGCAGAGTTAATCAGCCCGCCCATTCTAACTATTCCGGTTTGGAGAGAGGCATCAGGTGCTATTGTTTGGAATGAAAATAATAACTGGTTAAACTCTTGGAACGAACATAGTAAAACTTATGATGGCTTGTTATCTTTTGTTTCTATAAAACCGAATACAAAAATTCAGCGGCAGCTGCGAGAAGAAGCTATTTTTGCTGAGGAGCCAGAAGTATTAAAAATAGCAATTCAATTAGTTGGCGCTAGTCAGTTATTAACTGTAACGGCTGAAATTGATCATCATACAACTATTCCTGTATTGAGATTAAGCTCTCGCTTATTTGACGAAAATGCAGGCCCTATTGCAATACTGATTGAGCAGAATCACGAATTAAACGGAACCAAGAATATCTCTATTTTATTTGAAGAGTTTCAATATGATTTGATTTCAGAGCTTGAAAAATTCTGGAAGCAGCAGAATATAATTTTACCACAATCAGATTTTGTACTTATAGCACATGTAGATGTTGCATCACTCTCAGAATGGCGCTCTTTGCAGAAAACATTGTCCTCTATGCCGATAGTCCGCCGAGTAGACCCAATTTTGCTATCTGATAAAATGGGTCTTATTCAGGTTACTATTGCAGGCACCGTCCCCCAATTCACCGCAAACCTTAATTTGGTAGGCTATATTTTGACGGAGGAGGATGATGAAATTTATATCTCTCAGAAATAGTAAGTGGTTTAACCCAGCGCTAGATGTAATTAAGACGGATTACGCTCTCCATGAGTGAACAGATCCCTCTTGATTTTGGTGATGTGTCAGAAGTTTTTTCAGGATTGATTGCTGGTCCAGAAAATGAACTCGCCATAAAGTGGTTGAAGAACTGGCCAAATTGGCCTTCGCCAAGTAGGTTCTTGAATATTTTCGGGCCTGAAGCTTGCGGAAAATCGCGGCTTGGTAGATTTCACCATCAGCGAACTGGAGCTAAGATAATAACAAATCTTGTTAAGTGGGATCCTCGCGAAATATCGGGTTCCCATTTTATATTGGATGATGTTAACATATCAAAAAATTGGTCTGAGGAGGCGCTATTTTTTTTATACCAGACTGTAATCGGCAATTCTGGAACGGTACTCTTCCTTTCTAAAATGCCTATATCTAATATGGCATGGCAATTGGATGATTTGCGATCTCGTTTTCGAAGTGTGAACGCACAGGAGATACTGCCTCTGAGCGAAGTTTCATTGAGGCCACTTCTTGAACATCATTTCACAGAACGGCAATGTATAATATCCCAAACAGTGTTGAATTTTTTGGTTCCTCGAGTTCAGAGAGAATATTCCTATGTTCAAAAATTAGTCTATGAGATAGATAAGCTCTCTTTAAATAACAAAAAAGCAGTTTCTATTGGACTTGTAAAACAAGTATTAAGTGAGATGTGAAGAGATAGTTTATAATGTTAGAATTTGGAATTTCTGGCCGTAAAGCTTTGATTTGTGCAAGCTCGCGCGGCCTTGGCTATGGCCGTGCTGAAGCACTCGCTAAATGCGGTGTTAGGCTTATTTTAAATGCAAGGGACGAAGAAAAATTACGTATCGCATGTCACAGTTTGAGACGTAAATCAGGTGCGGAAATTGAATATATCGCAGCTGACATCGCAACCAATGAAGGCAGAAGTGTAGTTTTAAAAAAGGCTGGTAGTGTTGACATTCTTGTAAATAATACAGGCGGCCTGCCAAAAGGCCATTTTAAAGATTAGAAAAGAGATGATTGGATAACGGCAACTGACCAAAACATGCCTTCATCCATTGAGATGATCAAAGCGGTAATTGATTCAATGGTTATGAATAAATTCGGGCGCATTGTAAATATTACCTCAGGCTCCGTAAAACCCCCTATTCCGGAGCTTGGCTTATCAAATGGGGCAAATGCTGGATTAACAGGCTTCGTTGCTGGGATAGCACGCTAATATGCTCAATACAACGTCACAATAAATAACTTACTTCCCGGTCAATTTAATACTGCGCGTATTAAAAATCTCATGGATGTTCAGGCAAAAGAAGAAGGTATATCATCGCAAAAGTTGCGCACCACCTTGGAACGAGAAAATCCATCAAGAAGGCTTGGTGAAATAGCGGAATTCGGATTTGCATGCGCGTGGATTTGCTCTGCACATTCAGTTTATTTAGTAGGCCAGAATATATTATTGGATGGGGGATTAATTAATTCCACTTATTGATCTTCTTCTTCCGGATAGATTAGCTCAAGCTTATTATTTCTAAGTGTGAGAGCAATCTCGCCAGATTTTAATTGAAGCGCAATATTTCCAAACAAATCTCGGCGCCACCCTTTTAAGAGCTTGATATCGGCATTATCGTCACGTGCGAGCGCCTCTAAATCCCCTGCAGATGCTAATAGTTTAGGGGCAATGTTTTCAGTTTCTGTGATATGCTTTAGCAGTACGCGGAGTAACTCAAGTGTTGCCGCGGGTGCTTTATCCCGCCGATGATCAGTCTTGATTTTGGGCCAGCTTTCTCGAGGTGATTTGTCGGCTTCTTCTAATGTTTTAAGTATCTCAGGCACCAATTTACCAGTACTCCCCCCCGGAAAGCCCCTGATCGATTGAAACTTTGCTGCGTTTTTTGGATTTGTTCCCGCGGTATCGATAAGGGTTTCATCCCGAATTATTCTGTTTTTAGGTGTATTTTTTGCTATGGCTCGTTGTTCACGCCATGAAGCCAGAAATTTTAATCGATTTAGAAAATCAGGTTTGTGGCTCCTAATCTTTAGTCTTTTCCAGGCATCATCTGGGTTTGGTTTGTATACAGACATTTGCGTGAGAGCAGAAATATCATCATCAAGCCAATCGAGCCTATTACTATGATATAACTCATCATGGATAATTGGGTAAATCGTCGCGAGATGAATCACATCATCTAGAGCATATTCTAACTGTCTCTTGCTTAAGGGACGTGCAGACCAATCTGTAAATCTAGATGATTTGTCGAGTTCAATATCAAGATAATGTTGAACTAACTTGTCATACCCTGCCTGGTCTCCAAGCCCAATAACCATTGCAGCAATTTGAGTGTCAAAAATAGGGTAGGGGATGCTACCTGTTAAATGAACAAAAATTTCTATGTCCTGACGGCCAGCATGAAAAACCTTGAGTATATCTTTGTTTGCCAACATCTGGAATAATGCGCTGAGCTCTATCGTTTTCGAAAGTGGGTCAACCGCAAAGCAATGGTCACCGGCAGCGAGTTGAATAAGACATAACTGTGGGTAATAGGTAGACTCTCGAATAAATTCGGTATCTATAGCAATTACATTGAATTCGCAAAGTAAACTTAGCGCACGCTCTAATTCATCAGTTTTGGTTATTAATTTAGAGGTATCAGTCATAATAGATCATATAGGCGATGGTCTTTGTTTTAATAGCCATTATCCTACCTTGTGGTAAAAATTAGTTTTTTCCGCCAGGAAATATTTACGTATTAGGGCTTATTGGCGTTTTTAATTAAAACGTTAAAAGTTGTCCCGTCGGTGGATTATTTTGACTTTTCAATTGAAGGATGAAAAAAACTGGTTCAAAATTAACTTGGCAAATTCATTTAAAGCTATCATATAAAGACAAGGCAATAGTATGCGCTCATCAATTCATACTGAAAAAAACTGGTTCAAAATATGTATAATCACCAATACTCAAAGTTTTATGATAAAGATTTTAGTCAACATAATAAAGCTCTGAATTTATTTAAAAATCAGAGAAAAAGAACTTTTTGGTTTGTAGTTGGTATGTGCTTTACGATTATTTTTGCATGCTTTGTACGAGATGGAACTGCAGCAATATCATTGGTATCACATAAAGCTAATTATACGCTAACCATGGGAGCGAAGAATAAAAGTGCGCTCGTTCAAAACGTGCGCGGAAAAATTTCCTTCTCGTTACGTTCTGAATGTGACGGCTGGTCTCTAACAGAGGACTATCTTTTTCAGTTCTTATATGCGTCTGGTGAAGAGATAACAATATTGTCACATTCGGTTTCATGGGAAGATATTGAAGGCCAGCTTTATAGCTTTGATGTGCGTGAGCAAAATAGTTATGAGACGGAATCTATCTATACTGGCTTTGCAAACCTGCCAACAGAAAGCGAAGTTGGTGAAGTTAGCTATTCAGGTACTTATGATGATAATTTAAAACTTTCTGATGATATTCTGTTTCCAGTTACCTATACGAGAGCAATCATCGATGCTGCAGAAAAAGGCAAAAAATTTTTGTCGAAGAGACTATTCGTTAATAGCTCTCCAGAAGATGCTCTGAAAACGGCTAGTGCGGCTATCGGAAATAAAAAGCCATATAACTCTGATATTCAAATTGACGGTGTTACAACTTCCCATTATTGGCCGATAGACATTGCCTATTTCAAAACGGGTGCAGCACAAGCGACACCCGAATATCAGATACAGATGGATTTGCATGATAACGGGGTGGTAACAGATTTTCTAATTAATTATGGCGATTTTTCCATCCATGCAACTATTTTAGATGGTAATTTGATAGAAAACCCAGATTGCAACTGAAATGACGTGTTAAATCCTGTTTTCTTTTGTCTATATTTAAACCGGGTACTAATCATCATGGAATAAAAGCGCTGCACCGCGAACTCCGCTTGAATCCCCAAATTTTGGGGCTAGTAACTTAGTTGCTATGTCATTGGAAAACACATAGCCAGGCCATTTACGTGGTACATTTTCGTATAATCTATCAATATTAGAAAGACCCCCCCCCAATATAATAATATCTGGGTCAAGAATATTTATAATCATTGCAAGGCCACGCCCAATTCTATCTTCAAGCGCTTGTAAAACAGCTTCCGCCACGATATCTCCATTTTTACTGTCAATGACGATTTCCTGTCCAGTTTTTGAATTTCCAGCCATCCGCTGATAATCTTTTTCGAAAGCCGTACCAGATATGTAAGTTTCAAGACATCCTGTCTTTCCGCACCAGCAATCATGATTATCAAACTCATTTGCAACTGGCCAGGGAAGGGGGGTGTGACCCCATTCTCCCGCAATTCCGTTTACACCGGAAACAAGATGACCATTGACGACAATACCACCACCACACCCAGTTCCAATAATAACGCCAAAAACAACATTTGCGCCAGCACCAGCACCTTCAATAGCCTCTGAAAGGGCAAAGCAGTTAGCATCATTAGAAAGGCGCACCTCACGATTGAGAGTTGCTTTTAAATCCTTCTGGAAATTTTGCCCGTTGAGGTAGGTTGTATTCGCGCCTTGAATTAAACCTGTTTTTTTTGAAACGCTTCCTGGCATGCAAACGCCGACAGGTCCGTCATAGCCTGTATCATCAGCAGCTGATTCTACACCAGCCTTTATGGCATAGATCATTGCTGTGTAACTATCTGGTGTATTGATGCGTTTTCGAAACAAAAATTGACCACTATCAGACAGAATAGCGGTCTCAATCTTAGTACCCCCGACATCTAAACCACATCGCATAATTTAGCTCTGTGTTATTTAATTTTTGCTTCTTTAAAAAGCACGTGCTTGCGAGCTTTTGGATCGTACTTCATTAACTCTAATTTTTCTGGTTTTGTACGAGGGTTTTTTTTTGTTACATAATAAAAACCGGTATCGGCGGTGCTAACCAGTTTGATTTGAAGGGTTGCAGGCTTCGCCATGACATACTCCGGTAGATAATTGTCTAAATCTCCGCGTTAAATTGCGTTAAATGTACTTATTTGTCAAGCAAAGGCTTGGATAGTTTTGCTGTTTTTAACGCCTATTCACGTTCTTTCTGGCTCGACTATTTTTCTTGGTTAATTTTCTTTGGTTTGATTTTTTGTCTCTTTTGTCTTTCGCAGGTGTTGTCACAAACCCGCCAGAGCGCCAAGATAATACGATATTTCCGCTTATAGGGGATATTTCTGTTACAATTACCTGTACTGTTTGACCTAGCATAAACTGCCAGCCAAGATGCCTTCCGGTGAGGCGCGTCTTTTTATCATCTTGTATATAGAAATCATCAGGCAGTGATTTTCGGGATACAAATCCCTCTGCTCTGCCATCAGCAATTGACGCAAAAAATCCTGACTGAGTAATCCCAATAATTTTAGCTGTTTGTTCAGAACCAATGTAGGAAGCCAATACAATATTTGCCATTCTGTCAATAGTGCGTCTTTCAGCTTTGGCGGCTATTTGCTCTGTTCGGCTAATATGTATACAGATTTCTGAAATTTTTTCCGCGGAAGTTTGTTTCATACCGGCAGCGCCAAGATTACAGGCATCAATCAGCGCACGATGGACCAAAAGATCTGAATAGCGCCTTATCGGGGACGTGAAATGAGCGTAGCGCAGAAGCCCAAGCCCATAATGCCCTGCATTTTCGGTTGCATAATTAGCACGCGATTGACAGCGAAGAATAGCATTCTGTAATAGCTCTCTATCCGCATCTGTAGGTGCTTTTTCCAAAAGTAGGTTGAATTGTTTAGGCGTAAAATTAGGTGTTTCAGGTAGGTTGATATTCATCCCGTCAGCAAGCAAAGCCAAGTCAGCAAGTTTATCTGCACTCGGTGGTTCATGCACTCTGTACACGCAGGTTTTATGTTGTTCTTCTAAAGTTTCCGCCGCACAAATATTAGCAATAATCATAAATTCTTCAATCAGTTCATTGGCTTCTTTCTGCTGACAGATTTCTATTTCCAAAGGTTGATTATTTTCTGAAAATTTAATAGAGCGCTCCTTTAAGTGCAGCTCTAATGTTCCTCTTACACGGCGTAATTTTTTTCGGCATTGATATACTGCAAATAGATGATGAAGCGTTCCATTATCAAGTTTAAGCTGTTTTTCATCAAACAGCCCTTCATATACTGACTGTACTTCATCATAGGTCAGCCGAGCAGCAGACCTTAATTTTCCTCTGATAAACCGATGTGATTTTTTGTTGCCATTCTTGTCTAAGAATATTTCGACAGCAAGGCAGGCTCTATCTTCATTTGGTTTTAAAGAGCATAACCCGTTAGATAGGCTTTCAGGTAACATAGGTAATACTTTTGATGGCAGATACACCGAATTTCCGCGTCTTTGAGCTTCTGCATCAAGTTCTGTGTTTTGGCGCACGTAATGGCTGACATCAGCGATAGCAATAACAAGGCGCCAGCCGCCATTTGAGCTTGGTTCTGCAAATACAGCATCATCAAAATCTTTGGCATCTGCACCATCGATGGTAATCAGCGGTATCTGGGTTAAATCCTCTCTTGGTGTGTTAGATATAGGTTTTGTATCGCTCGCTTGCGATTGCACTTCATCAGAAAATCCATCTGTGAGATTAAATTCCACTAACGTCAAAGCAAGGATAGATTCAGGCTCGTTAATATTTCCAATAATATCTAGGAACTTTGCTTTCCTTAGATACTTATCGGATGCTTCTACAAGCTCAGCCTTAATAAGTAAGTCTTCTTTGAGTATTTTTTTATCTGCGATTTCTAATAAGACAGGTCTTGGCGGGCCCTTCTCAGATGTTTCAATATACCATTTGCCTTTTGATTTAAATGTCCGTCCATAGATATAAGATTGGCGTGTATGCTTTGGCAGTATACGCATTAACTCTGCTT
>CABXZZ010000039.1 GCA_902516825.1 uncultured SAR116 cluster alpha proteobacterium | reverse complement strand
CCTAAACCAGAATGATGTCCAAATGCTTCGTCATTAGGCCTTTGCGTATAAAATCTATTAAAAATAGTATCAAGGTTTGAATCTGGAATGCCAGCACCATGATCACGAATTGAAAAGCAAATTTTATTTTTGATTTTACCTGTTATTTTAAGATCAAGCTCAATTTGCTTGTCAGGAGGGTTAAAACTAATTGCATTCGCCAATAAATTATCCAGGATCTGGATTATTCTTCCAGTATGAATGCTCACTTGAAAACGAGTTTTATTTGGGTTCTCGTCAATCTGTTTCCAACTCAATTTAATATTGGGATATCTATCGGCCATCATCGAAACCCAGCTATCCATAAGTGCACTGAAATCAACGATATCTCGATGTGTTTGAGCAAGCTCTGCCTCTACTCTACTAGCTTGAGAAATATCGGTAATCAGCCTATCGAGCCTTGTTACATCTTCAAGAATAATGCTCATTAAGAGCTTTTGCTGAGATTCATTTTTGATTCGTGAAAACGTTTCGGCTGCCGAGCGAAGAGAGGTAAGCGGATTTTTTAACTCATGCGCAACATCAGCTGCAAATCCAGCAGTTGCCTTTATTCTCTCTTGCAAATCATCTGTCATTTCTTGAAGGGCCTTTGACAACTCTCCAATTTCGTCATTTCTATGCGGCAAATTTGTAAGCTTTACGGGTTTGTCTTTTACTTTTGAAAGTCGTCTTGCAGATGCAGCTAGCTCGACTATTGGCCGTGTTATTGACCTTGATAAATACAAACCCAGTATGATAGTCAAAAAAAACATGGAACATAGTAATAAAAAAAACGCCCACTGTACTTTTGCAATCTCCGCTTCGATATCCGAGCCATTTTTAGTCAACAATAACGCACCTCTGACAATGCGCACTTCTTGTATGGGCAAGGCTACGCCAAGCACAAGCTCACCAGATGGGGTGCGCCAACTCATGTTAACCTTTCTGCCCATTATTGCATGCTTCAAAGCAGGTATCTGATTAGCAGAGTAGAGTCTGCGATTAGGTATTTCTGGGAGTTTCTCCACCCCATTTACAAAATTACTAAATTTGGAAATAGAGGCTATAATTTTATGTTTTAAAATGCCAAGAAAAGGTTGCTGTATTCTTACCGACATCTGAACCTCTGAGTCTGGCATCTGATTTTTTGCTGTGTCAGCCATAATTCTACCGGACGGCTGATAGATCCTTGCTCTAAGGGAAGAACCATACCCAACTAATGGAAGTATATGCCTCAGGGTGGATGGGGCGAGACCTCTATTTGAGGCACTGGGATTATCCAAATTACTGTAGGTATCAGTATTTGCTAAAGCGAGAGAGCGAGCAAGTGTTTCCCCTTGGCGTTTTAAGGCACCTAGTTCCGCATCTATTAAAACAATCCTATATCGGTCAACAGCCAGTATTCCAATAAAAAATAGCACTAGGGGAAGAAGCATTATCAGCAAAATTCTTATAGAAAGAGGGCTAACCAGACGTTTTGCTACATTGTTGTCACGCACTAACGATTTTCCCCGCTATTTAGATACTGCCTATCTAAAAATGTGGAATAAATTATGCATGATAAGTTAATCATTGCTGTATCGATACCCAATGCCATACAAAGTTTCAATCTGGTCGAAATTCGGATCAATTATTCGAAACTTTCGGCGCAGTCTTTTTATATGGCTATCTATCGTCCTGTCATCTAGAAATACAGACTCTCCATAAGCTGCATCCATTAACTGATCTCTGCTTTTAACATGACCTGGCCGTAGAATAAGAGCTTTGAGCATCAAAAACTCCGTAACAGTCAATCTAATATCCCTTTGTTTCCATCTGCACAAATGGCGGTCAGGATCCAACAAAAGATCTCCATATTCCATAGTTTCTTCTGAAACGGCTTGGGTGCCCTCTTGCAATTTGGATCGTCTTAGTACTGCTTTAATTCTAGCTATTAACAGTCTCTGAGAAAATGGTTTAGTTATATAGTCATCCGCACCAATACTCAGCCCTAATGCTTCATCTAGTTCATCATCTTTGCTAGTAAGAAAAATAACAGGCATGTCTGTCTTATGTCGAAGCTTTTGAAGAAGCTCCACCCCATCCATGCGCGGCATTTTTATATCCAAAATACCTAGGTCAACTGGTCTATTTAAAATTCCATGAAGCGCTTGTTCCCCGTCAAAATAACAATCCACCTCATAGCCTTCTTGCTCTAGCATGACTGAAACAGACACAATTATATTCTGATCATCATCTACAAGAGCAATCCTATTGACCATCTAATTCTCCTTTAAAAACGAACGTTTTTTAAAAACGGATATTATCTTAATATTTACCATAATTAAGAAAATAATAATAACCAAAACACGGCAGCTAAAAGGCAATATTAAGGCGCATATATTGCAAACAAAGAGAGATATTCCAATTATTGAGTCATTTTAGGGTCAGTGAGCTTCCGCCCAGCTATCTGCAACTCCACCATCAACAACGATTGGTACATCCAGTGACAATACTGGTTCATGAGCTGTTTCCATAGTAGTTTTTATAGCTTCAAATGCGATATCTAGCTCACTCTCAGGTGTTTCAAATATCAATTCATCATGTACTTGTAAAATCATTTTTGTTTTCAAATTGTGCGCGCTGATTGCATCAGGCATTTTAATCATTGCTCTTTTGATTATGTCAGCCGCGCTTCCTTGAATGGGAGCATTAATTGCCTGACGTTCTGCAAACCCGCGCACAGCGCCATTAGAAGCTTTTATGTTGGATATATAAATTCTCCTACCGAGTAATGTTTCAACAAATCCATTGTCTCGCGCAACTTGTTTCATTTTTTCCATATAATCACGAATACCTGGAAAGCGAGTGAAATAAGCTTTTATATAATCTCTTGCTTCTGTTTGCGATATTCCAAGCTGGCGCGCAAGTCCGAAGCCGGAAATACCATATATTATTCCAAAATTTATAGCCTTTGCCCGCCTTCTTGTTTCACTGTCGAGCTGTTCTATTGGAATCTGAAATACTTCTGCAGCTGTCTGAGCATGAATGTCAATGTTATTCTGAAAAGCCTCCAGCATAGTCTTTTCCTTCGCAATATGGGCCACCAGCCTTAGCTCAATCTGTGAATAGTCTGCAGAAATAATTTTAGACCCAGGCTCTGCAACAAATGCGGTTCGAATGGAACGTCCCTCTTCTGTTCGAATAGGAATATTCTGTAAATTTGGGTCAGATGACGACAGACGACCAGTTAGTGCTCCGACCATTGAGTAGGACGTGTGAACACGTCCAGTGCGAGAGTTTACGCTCTCAATCAGTGCATCCGTATACGTTGATTTTAATTTTGCTAATTGACGATAATCTAGCACTTTTTGCGCGATCATTATACCAGAAGAAGCCATCTCATCCAATATATCTGCGCTAGTAGACCAAGCACCTGTTCTAGATTTTTTACCCCCTTCAAAGCCCAGTTTCTCAAACAACATTTCACCAAGCTGCTTTGGGGAGGCGATATTAAATTCCTGTTCAGCTAGGGAATGAATTTCTTTCTCTAAAATAGCTATTTTACCAGCAAAATCATTTGATAAGCGCCTTAAAATAAAGGTGTCAACTACGATACCATGTTGTTCCATCGAGGATAAAACTTGAATGAGTGAGCGCTCAAGTCTCTCATAAACTATTGCCATTCCCTCTTTGGCAAGCCTAGGCTTTAATATCATCCATAGACGCAAGGTGATGTCTGCATCTTCTGCCGCATAGTCCCTCGCATTTTCCGGCATTACCTGTGCAAATGAAATTTGCTTTCTACCTTTACCGCACACATCCTTAAATTTAATTGTCTGATGCGATAGCCAATGCATAGCCAGAAAATCTAGCCCGTGGCGCTCTACTCTTCCTGCGTCCAACACATAGGATAAACACATAGTGTCATCTATGGGTGATAGCCTAATATTTCCATTGCGCTTTTGTTGCAAAATATGCGCATCATATTTCAGATTGTGACCAATTTTCAAAACTGCGGGATCTTCAAGCAAAATCTTTAATCTTTTTATCGCCTCATCAAAGTCAACTTGCTGATTTAGCCTGCCCTGCATTTCAGACGAATCCATAAAATCAAGGCCTGCTTGTTCCGATATTTCTTTAATATTGGAGTGGCGCAGAGGTATGTAGCATGCCTTTCCTGGGGCGATTGCAAGTGCTACACCAACCAGAAAAGCAGAGGCCGCATTTAGAGACGTTGTTTCTGTATCAATAGCTATCTTGCCTTGATTGCGTGCCATCTCACACCATCTATCAAGTTGCTGCAAATCTGTAATAAGCTGATAGGAAACCTCATCAACATACGGCTTTTCAGGCTCTGAGTTAATTGCCTGATCACTTGCCTTATTTTTATCTATACGTGCTTGTTCATTATGTATGCTCACGGGAGCTATAAACTGACGCTCTTGCGTTTGTTGTTCATAGCCAAGGGAGACTGCCAGACTTTTGAATTCCTGCTTCAACAGAAAAGAGTGTAATTTCTCTTGGTCAAATACCGGAAAAATAAGCTCACTAATCTGCATATCCAAAGGAACATCATCGCGAAGCAGGACCAATTGCTTAGATAGGCGTGCCTGCTCAGAAAACTGTACCAAGTTTTCTCGCCGTTTGGGTTGTTTAATCGTCCCAGCTTGCGCCAGTAATGCCTCAAGATCTCCAAACTGATTGATTAATTCTGCCGCTGTTTTAACCCCGATGCCAGGGACACCAGGAACGTTATCAGAGCTATCCCCTGCCAATGCCTGCACATCTGCGACTTTGTTTGGGAAAACACCAAATTTTTCCTGGACCTCATCATCTCCAATAACTGTATTTTTCATTGGATCCAGTAATTTCACGTGCTTGTTTACAAGCTGCATTAAATCTTTATCAGAAGATACAATAAGACAATCTCGACCCTCAATAAAAGCTTCTTTAGCAAATGTTGCTATAACGTCGTCAGCTTCAAAACCTACCATCTCAAACATAGGCAAATTAAGCGCCTTAGTTGCCTGTCTCACCAAATCAAACTGTGGTATAAGTTCTTCCGGAGGATCCCCTCTATTGGCTTTATATTCAGAATAAATCTCGTTCCTGAATGTTTTTCTACCAGCATCGAAAATAACTGCTATTAATTGGGGTTGCAAATCAGTAACTAATTTTATCAACATTTTCGTAAAGCCGAAGACGGCATTTACCGGCGTACTATCCGCTCGGTACATTGGCGGCAACGCATGATAGGCTCGGAATATATATCCAGAACCATCAACTAAGACTAATCTGTCAGACTGCTGCGTGTGTTTCATTCTGATTGTTGAAAGTGAAATTTTTTGGAACAATATGGACAGGTAACTGTCCCATACTGTCCACATGTTAGCCAGATTAGAGGATGGCCTAATGCGCCGCCTCCGCCATTACAGAAAAAACGCTTGCTTGTCTGATTATGTTCTTGTTCTCCTGTTTTTTTTTCTGGTTTTAACATTAACACTTCCCCACCTCATAATTTGATAAGCAAAATTCAAGCCTTAAGCCGACTATTTATCATCATCATTTTGATATTATTTTTTTATCATAACCACATAATAATCAGTTTATCGCAAATATAAAAGAAACATCTGGCATTTGATTTAAATTTAAGGCAGATCAGGGATATCGATATTTTAATCACACTATGGCTAGTTTTTGATGCCTCCTTTTTTTTTGAAAACAATCCTAAAATAGACATGCCTTTTAAGACAGTCGCAGCAGAAAGCGTTTACCAATGAAATCTAGACCAAGATCATTTGTGAGCAGGCCTAAGGATAATATTGCAATTCAGCTTAAGGATTTATCAAAAACTTATAAAGCGCAGGGATTATCAAAGCCAAAAAATGCACTGAAAGACATCAATCTCGCCATACCTGTTGGTTGTATTTTTGGCCTCCTTGGCCCAAATGGCGCGGGTAAATCAACCCTGATAAATATACTTGCTGGGACTGTTATTAAGTCAACTGGACGTGTTACTGTGTGGGGAGAGGATTTGGACATTAATCCCAGACAATGCAGAGCTAGTATTGGCATTGTACCACAAGAGTTAAATATCGATGTATTCCTGACCCCACATGAATCTCTAGAATTCACTGCTGGAATGTATAATATTCCCCGCAACGAGCGTCAAACTAAAGAAATTCTTGAGATGGTCGGGCTTACAGAACAAAGTCATGCTTACGCACGAACTCTTTCTGGCGGAATGAAACGGCGAATGCTTGTTGCAAAAGCGATGGTGCATTCGCCGCCAGTCCTTATCTTGGATGAACCTACCGCAGGTGTTGACGTGGCTTTACGCCAGCAATTATGGGATAATGTGCGAAGCCTAAATGATGCGGGAGTGACAATTGTTCTTACTACCCATTACCTTGAAGAAGCAGAAGAGCTATGTGACCATGTTACAATTTTAAATCATGGCGAAGTTATGGTGAGTAAAACCAAATCTGACTTACTAAAATCTGCTGGGCGAAAGGATCTAAGTGTTACCATACCGGAAAGACAGCAAAATCAGGCTCTACCGGATAAGATAAAATCCTTAAATCCAATTCTGACTTCTAGCGGATTTACGGTCCGGTTTAATCCGGAAGAAACCAGCTCTGGTGATATCTTGAAACAAATTGGCAATGCTGGCATCCAGATAATAGATGTAAGTACCTATCAACCTGATCTTGAGGATATTTTTCTCGAGCTCACCCGCTGATACTTGCGCTTGGTTTTTAATTAGATATTTCCTATACTAGTTACCATTCATGCTGTTACACAATTTTTTCGTTCACATTATTAGAGAAAACTGCATTATGTAACGTTCCAAAAAGCACCCGTAGCTCAGCTGGATAGAGCGCTGCCCTCCGAAGGCAGAGGTCAGAGGTTCGAATCCTCTCGGGTGCGCCATTCTTTTCAATAACTTAACTGGTTTTGCCTAGTCTTCTTTAAGCACATTGCTCCAATGATGCTCCAAGGAGGACGAGTTATGGCGTCTATAAGAAAGCGGAATAACCGTTGGGAAGTGCGTGTCAGACGCAGTAGCCAACCTACCCAAACCAAAACATTCACCCTCAAATCAGATGCCCAACAATGGGCGAGAGAGACTGAGATAGCGCTAGAAAAGGGTGAGTTATTACAGAAACCAAAGAGCAGCCCCATAACGCTAAAGGACGCTATAAAGCGGTATTTAGACGAAGTAGCTATCCATCATAAAGGCGTGGCTTCAGAACGGTATAGATTGTGGGCGATGGGTGATAGGCTTGGGAAGAGCAAACCCATAACCGCAATTACATCAAAAGACATCGCTAGTTATAAAGTGGAACGGCAAAAAGAAGTTACATCAGCGTCGGTAAGACGTGAGTTAAACCTTCTCTCCAGTCTTTTTGAAACCGCAAAAAATGAGTGGGGAACGATCGCCCTCAACAACCCCATTACCGCCGTTAAACGCCCTTCAGACAGCGTTGCACGTGATAGACGACTAACACCAAAAGAGAAAGAACAACTGCTCTCAGAGAGCCTTAGAACAGATAGTCAACAATTACATTTGGCCATCCTCATTGCGCTGAATACAGGCATGAGGCAGGGTGAAATTCTCAAACTGAGATGGGATGATGTTGATTTTGAGCGTAATCAAATCACTGTTCGAGACACTAAGAATGGATCAAACAGAGTCATTGTGCTTGCCATTGTATTAAGAGGTGCATTGGCAAATACACATCAGACCCATGAAACGCTCTTCAACATCACCGCCTCAGGTCTTCAACAAGCTTTCCGCAAACTAACAACGAGATTACAAATCCGCAATTTACATTTTCATGATCTGCGCCATGAAGCCATTAGCTCATTCTTTGAAATGGGATTATCAGTTCCAGAGGTGCAACTCATGAGTGGTCATCGAACTCTTGACCAACTCATGCGTTATTCTCATTCAAGTCTTCAGAACATCCAAACCAAGTTAGTTAGTACCTAGTTGTATATGATTACCTTTGGTGAATGTTCGGAGGGTTTCTTGCTTTCCTGTGCCGCTGGAATTTGGGCATACCTAGCCTGTGGCAGGCTAGGCAGGATTACCTTCGGAGCCATGTCCATCGGCCTTCCAGCTGGTACAAGCATCACCTAGATTTATAGGTTGGGGGCGGTTGCGCGGTCTCCCCATTACGTGCTGCTTACAACGCAGGAACACTGACTAGCCAATACCAGCAACTGTCAGCTACCCTCAGGTTGTGGTTTTTCACAGAGCCTGATCGTCATCTCGTTAGATGTTTATGCCATTTAACATGGTCTTGGGTTTTTATACCTGATGTGCGGATCATCGATTCATCCAAGGGCGGCGAATACCGACCTATCTAATCTATCCCAAGGCACTATATATTGTGTTTCTATTGTAGCAGATTCAGCAGCAAAAGACCATCAAGACTGGCAAAATTCCTAGGTTTTATGAGCTGAGAGCTTGTCGTTGTGCTCTCTTAAAGAAATGCCTAATTGCTTGGTCACGCGCGTCTTTGTCCGTCATGACGATGCTCTTCATTTCATTATCTTGTTGGAAACTCCGAACCATTTCTTGGAAGAAGGCTTGTGAGAACGCACCGTATACAACGTCGGCCGGGTTGTTCTTGAGCATCTCCAGCATATCCTCGTTCAGAACATCTCTCTGCACCTGCTCAAAACGAAGGAAATGTTCACGCGTAAACTTTGTGCCATGGCGGTCATTAAAAGAGTTGATAACTTCAGAGAGGGATTTTTCTTCGTCCTCAGTATAAGGATTAGCACCAAACTCTGTGATTGGTTTCAGCTCGGTTGTTTCACCGCTGCCCAGAGATGCACTACCACTTTCTTGCTGTTCTAATTTGAAAGCACTTAGTGTGAGCATATCATCGGTGATGTTAATCTCACCCGGACCTGCTCTGGATGGCAGGAGCTTATTCAGCCAAGAGAGATAAACATAGAGCTTCTCAAGCCAAGGGTCATTGAGGCGCACCACCTGAGCAACAAAGGCATAAAACCTCATGAAGCTCTTGAGAAGCTGCCTGAACTCCTCCTGTGAAGCCTCATCTTCATCCATTTCAAAACGTTTAACAGCCAGTCTGACAAGCCCTTCTAACTGTATGCGGTCTTGCGTTGTCAAGCTTCCTTTGTAGAACTCCTCTGCGAACTGCTCTATTTCGCCTTTAATCAGATATGCAGATTGCGAGACGCGGCTCTCAAGGTCATAAATCTGGTTAAGGTCTGTGCGCTCTTCTAGTGTTGTTGTTTCAAAGAATGGTTTGAACGCTTCTTTAATGTCCTCGATGCTGTTCCTGAAATCGAGTACATAGGTGTTCTCCTTTGCACGATGTCTTCGGTTTAATCGCGCCAAAGTCTGCACCGCCTGCAATCCACTAAGCTGACGATCAACATACATTGCAGCCAGTTTAGGCTGATCGAAGCCTGTCTGATATTTCTCCGCAACGACCAGCACATGATACTCATCTGTATCAAATTTGCTTGGTAATTCTGTCTCTGCAAACCCATTGACTGAGGCTTCAGTGTAGGTCTCTCCACCTTTTTTAAGCTGCAAATCCCCTGAAAAGGCAACAAGCGCTTTCAAACCATTGATACCTTTATCTGCAATATAGTCATTGATGTGCTGCCAATAGCGCAGGGCGTGCTCACGGCTCTGGGTAACAACCATGGCCTTCGCCTTACCATCTATCTCCATGGCCACATGGCGGCGGAAATGTTCAACAATCACCTCAACTTTTTGATCTATAGCTGTTGGATGAAGGGAAGCATATCGGGCTACCCGCCGTTGGGCACGACGTCCTTCGAAAGCTGGGTCATCTTCAATCGTTTTTTCAAGCTGATAGTATGCTTCGTAGGTTGTGTAGTTCTGCAGCACATCGAGGATAAAGCGCTCCTCAATAGCTTGCCGCATTGAATAGAGATGGAATGGATATGGCTTGCCATCAGACCCAATATCCCCAAAGCGTTCCAACGTCACGTTTCGAGGTGTAGCCGTAAAAGCCAAGAACGTAATATTCGGTTGTGGGCCTCGTGCCTTTTGATGCGCTAGAATGATATCTTCTATCTCTTCAGAGCTTCGTTCTTCTCTAGTCAAAGCATCGCTCATAGACTGAGCAGCTTTACCAGACTGAGAGGAGTGAGCCTCATCAACAATAACAGCAAAGTTTTTTGCAGATTGACCTGAGATTTCAGCCAGATGTTCCGTTCCAAACTTCTGGATGGTGGTGATAATAATCCTTGCACCATCTTTAATTGCTCTCTTCAAGTCACGTGATGTGCCATCAATTTTTTGGACCACACCTTTGACTTGGGAAAAGCCACTGATGGTGTCTTGTAACTGGCGGTCCAGCACTAATCGGTCTGTGACGATTATGGCTGTATCAAATATAACTTCGTCTCGGTCGTTATGCAGATTGATGATCTGATGTGCTGTCCACGCAATCGTGTTGGATTTACCTGAACCAGCGCTATGCTGGATGAGGTAGCTTTTCCCTGCGCCATGTGCTGCCGCATCATCAAGTATCTTGCGCACAGCATCCAGCTGTTGAAAACGTGGAAAGATTAGGGTCTCTCTGCCATTATTTTTTTCAAGATGGACGAACCGCCCGATCAAATCCAGCAACACCTCTCGGGAAAAGACTGCCTTGCCTGATGGTAAGTCTTTATAGAGGTAGGCTGTCGCGTTCTCGCCCTCAATATCCGGGTTCCCTGCACCGCCATCACGCCCACGATTGAACGGCAAAAAGTGCGTATTGCCATTCATTAAACGTGTGGTCATGGTCGCCACGGTTTGGTCAACGGCAAAATGGACAATTGCACCACGTTTGAAGGTCAGCAGTGGCTCACCTGCAGGTGACCGATCAGTCTTATACTGACGTTCCGCATGACGATAAGTTTGGCCAGTAAGGTGGTTTTTCACTTCAATTGTGCTAACGGGGATGCCGTTCACAAACAATACAAGGTCAATGGAATTGCGATTCTTAGTGCTGTAATAAACTTGCCGCATCGCAGACAGGATGTTGGCCTCATAAGCCTCTGTCAGGGCAGGATTTAGGTTTGATGCAGGCTTGAAGTAACACAGGGTGAAATTGATATTCGGGACAAGCTTAATTCCTTCACGCATAACCACATGTGCTGGGTTATCACGAAGAGCTTTTTCCAGTCGTTTAAGCAGCTCTAATTCAGCCGACCCGCTGTAATGATCTTCTAGTTGTGTCCAAGCCTCTGGCTGTGTTGCTTGCAAAAACTGAAACAGCAATTCTGTATCAAGAGCCAACTCGGCATTGTAATGCGCCTCACAGTCGCGCTGAATATAGCCTTGTTCATTCACCAATGAAGTGGCGATATGTTCCTCAAAAATATGTTCCTTGTGGATTTCTGATGATGAATGTGTGTTTTCCATCATGCCCTGCCCTCGTCTTGCAATCGATCGAGATGACAGTCAACAGCACCAGATTTACCATAAGATTTCACATTAATCTGCCCCGTCACAGCAGCAGTGATTAACGCGGTTCGGTATTCAGACAGTAACTTTATTGATGACTCAATTTTTTGACTGGTTTCCAAAAAGTTTCTTTCCTCTTTCCTTAGAAAAGCGATGATTTCTATTTGCTCTTTACGTGATGGAAGGGGGATAACCATATTTTTTAAGGTTGAAATCGTAAGCTGATTGATCGTTGACGTTAAAAATTGACCCGATTGATATTTAAAAATTGGTGACTGAAGCACCCAGTACACATAGTCATTAATCTTTGAGCGAAAAACTGTATTGAAAGCACCAAACGTCATTCCCACAATATTTGATGAAACTATCGCGTTCTTTCCAATTAGATCGCGGCTACCACTCCTTGAACAAATTAATATGTCATTTAGCTTTAATTTCTGATTTTCAGAAATTTCTACATCAACATAGACAAGATCATTCAAATTAATTGATCCCTTATGAATGTTGTTAGCTCTCAAAACAGGGATACCGGAACCTTGTTCAGTTATATCTTCCGGTGAATAGGTAACACCAATTGATGGTGAGCCAATAAACTTGAGTTTTGAAAGTGCCCAATCTGAAGGGATAAAACTTGCCCAAGACATTTTTGTTTCTTTAAT
>CABXZZ010000038.1 GCA_902516825.1 uncultured SAR116 cluster alpha proteobacterium | reverse complement strand
TTTGGCCTTATCATAAACTTGTGTTAAGTCCGTTTCTAATTCTTTGCCAACAGATTTCATATCTTTAGTCACACTATCATCAAGGATTTCCGACATTTCTTCAAAGTCACCAGATTTAGCATCTTGAAGCACTTTTTTAACATCCTTTAAATCTTCATCATCTGACATTTCTTGCAGGCTTTTTGTAAATTCTGATGACATTTTACGCGCTTGTGAAGTAAATTTTGTAAAGGCGCGCAAAACTCTAGGCAAGTCTTTTGGCCCAACTACTAAAACCAAAACAAAAGCGACTACCAAAAATTCTTGCCATCCGAAATCAAACATAAACTAACCTAAACCTTGAGATTAAAACAAAGAGTAAACATGCCCGGACAACTTGCTTAATTTTTTGTAGCTTTTTTCTTAGCCATTTTCTTTTTAGCCACTTTTTTTGGTGTCTTTTTCTTGGTGGTCGTTTTTTTGGTAGCAGATTTAGCCTTAACAGGGGCTTCTTTTATTGCAGCCTCATCAGTCTCTTCTAGATAGCCAGCATCCTCTACCCCATCAGTCTCAACAGAGGCGTCACCGTCTTTCATACCTTTTTTAAAGTTCTTTAAACCCTTACCAAAATCTCCCATAATACCAGAGATTTTTCCCGGTCTTGCAAATAAGATTAGTACAACTGCAAGTACCACAAGCCATTGCCAAAGACTAAATGCACCCATTTTGAATACTCCTTTTCAAATTTTTATTATCAATTAATTATTAACTAATAAACCAATTGCGACGATGTGTTTATGCAAAATACATGCGATTAGAACGCGCCTATTTGTTTATATCGTCATCGATGTATAAATTACAGATTTTTTTTCAAAGCGACCCGAATTTTAAGATAGTAACAGAACCAGAACATACCAAATATTCTCACATATTTTGCTCTGGAAAAATAAATACCTGCTCTGGATCAATCTCAACAAATACGTTTTTCCCTGTCTCAAACCAACTTAACCCAGGAATTCTGGCATGCAAATGTAACTCAAAGCTTCCGATAGGAACAGATAAGTGCACAAGCGAATTTTTTCCAAGAAGATGAGTTTCTATAACAGAAGCTCTAGCGCCCTCTGATTTTGGGGATAGATGAAGTGCTTCATGTCTTACTACGATTTGCACTTTAGTGCCGTTTTCAAATTCATCCGCATCATAAATACCAAATACAGTTTCTATTTTTCTATTTTGAACCGTTGCCGGTATATGATTAACTTCTCCAAAAAATTCAGCTACAAATCTATTTTTTGGACGGCAATATAGATCTATAGGCCGCCCCTGTTGTATCTCTTTTCCCTTATTTAGAACTAGAATTCTATCCGACATGAACATAGCTTCTTCAGCATCATGGGTGACCATCAAAGCTGCAGTATTAGTGTCTCTTAAAATATGAAGCATTTGATCACGAACTCTCTCTCTCAACCTGCTGTCCAAACCACTAAAAGGTTCATCTAATAAAATTATAGGTGGCTTTGGAGCCAATGCACGAGCAAGGGCAACACGTTGCTGCTGGCCACCTGATAATTCATGGGGGTATTTATCCCCTAGCTCTTCGATATCAAGCTCACGCATCAGATCAATTACAGCTCGCACATCTTGGGTGGACTTTTGAGGTAAACCAAATAAAATATTTAGCATAACAGTTAGATGAGGGAACAATGCATAAGATTGAAAAACCAATCCAACACCTCTATCTTCTGGTGATAAAACAAAGTCCGGCGATGATATTATACGACCATCTAATTTGATCTTACCAGCATCAGGAATTTCCAATCCAGCTGCCAGCCTGAGTAAAGTTGTTTTTCCGCAACCAGAAGGTCCAAGTAACGAGACAACTTCATTTGAGTGAATATTAAATGAAATATCATTGATAATTTGTGCTCTTTCATACCGATGTGAAATATGTTCAAACGAAATCATTGCAAATGCACCTCTTTATACCTCCTTTTGCTCAATCTCAAAGATTTCCTCTTATTCATCCCTATCATGTGATAAACTTTGAGCCTTAGTTTCTGGCGCATCTTCTTCAAAATATAGTGCTTCGTCCCACTCTTGAATATACTCCGACTTCGTCAGAGCTTGTGTATCAGGAGATATTTTTTGTTCTGCTAACCCACCAATACTCTGTCCCTTTCGCAGTAAGCCTGCTGATTTAAGCTCGTCCATTCCCGGTAAATCATTTAATTCTGACAGACCGAAATAATCAAGAAAGGCCGTGGTTGTACCCCAAGTAAGAGGTCGTCCAGGAGTGCGTCTGCGACCACGCGGTTTTATCCAATCTAACTCCAACAATATATCAATAGTGCCTTTAGATAGACTTATACCCCTTATTTCTTCTATTTCTGCCCTTGTAATGGGTTGATGATAAGCAATAATAGAAAGAACTTCCATTGCAGCTCTTGATAATGGACGCTCTATCTGGCGCTCTATATTTAATCTTGCCGCAACATCATGATGCGTTCTAAATGCATAATGGTCATCACCAAGCTTTTGCAACACAATGCCGCTTGCATCTGAGTATCTCTGTTGAATTAATTCAATAATCTCATCCATATCAAATTCACCTGTATAGGGAACTAATTCCTTGGTTGAAACTGGTTTAACAGAAGCAAATATAAAGGCTTCTATTACACGTGCTATTTCATTTTTACTCAATAAATCAGTCATTTTGCTCTCTTTGAAAACGCAGCAATATTGGTGAGAATTTACATTCCTGTTTAATATTTGCATATCCTTCTTTAACAAGTTCAAGCGCAGCCCCAAAATGAGCCGCCACTGCAGAACTATATCGTGGATCCTTTTTATTTATCTCAGGAAGAAAACTTTCTAATTCTGCCCATTCTGGCATGGAAGAAATTAATTCACGAAGACGGTTAGCTGCTTCCTGAACAGAAAATAGCTCTGTTGCCATAACTGTTAATTTTGTTTCATTCTCTGAGGAGCGAACATCCGCATATGCTTTTAGTAGATCATAGAGATTAGCCGTAAAGGTAATCTTATCATTAATTGAAAAATTATCTGACATTCCCCTCACAAGTCTGGATTTATGAAGTTTGGGCAATTGCATTAATCGTTTGGATGCGTTTTGCATAGCTTCTAAGCGAAGCAACTGAAACCTCAACGCATCTGTCATATCTATTACCTCACTAGTGACTTCAGGAATTGGATCTGGTAATAGTAAATTAGATTTAAGATAAGCAAGCCATGCGGCCATTACTAAATAATCTGCTGCAATTTCAAGATCTAACATTTGAGCTGATTCAATAAATTCAAGATATTGTTCTGCAAGAGGCAGAATAGCAATGCGTGTAAGGTCAAGCTTTTGTTCCCGTGCCAGAGACAGAAGCATATCTATCGGGCCCTCATACCCCTCTAGAATCAAAAAAAGGGATAATTGAGACGGCATTTCTTGAATTAAACCCTGAGTAAAGTTTTTTGTTTGCATTAAATATCTTACCTAATTTTTCTTACTATACAATCCTGCCCAGCTGATTTTAATAAGTCACATGTAGATAAAGCCAGTGTTTCATTAAGTGGCTTAGTGATAACTCGCCAATAAATGCCGGATGAACCAGTGTCAATTTTTGTTACTTCTAGCATTGTACCATCAAGTCTGTTTTTATGCTTTTCCATAAGAATAGCGGCTTGTTGCTTAGCCTTTTCCTGATCAGCAAATGCTGCTAGCTGAACTTTGTGTGTTTTTTGACCCGCAATTTGTTTTGGCGGGTCTGATTCACTTACAGGCGCTAGAATTTGTGCATCTTTTGATTCATTATTTTGAATAACTTCAACCTGTGGGCTGGTATTATCATCGTCTATTACTGAAGTGAGATTGATACGCTCTCCAACTTTTTTCGACACTGCAGCAGTTTCCCCTGCAACATTGGATGATGTAATTAGTTTATTATCATTTAAATCATCTACTATTCCTGCCTCAGTCGTCCGCTCTAGTTTTGATACAACATCCGATGCCTGAAGTGACACTGGGGGTAATTCTGGTGCTGCGTCTGGTAGTCGTAATTTCTCTGATTGGTCATCATTTTTCGAAAGACCTTCTAAAATCTCAAGAACCATGGAGTCTTGATACGGAATTACTTTGCCTCCAGGATCCTTAGGCTTAAGTTTGAAAGAACTTTTATCTGCTTTTAAGACAGGTAACTCTTGGGTGGTACTTGTTTGTAAAGATAGCCAAAAGCCACCACCCGCAATGCCAATTGCGGACAAAATAAACCCTATTAAAATAAGCAACTTAAATGATGTTTTTTGCTTTTCTGGTTCCGTGCCAGACATTTTATTACATTTCCTCTACTGCAGTTATGGAAAGCAGATTTAATCCTGATTTAATAACCTGCGCAGTTGCCTCTACCAAAAGCATTCTAGCGTGTGTCAAATCTTCATCTGTATCATGAATAAATTTTAAGTCGAGATTTTCTCTACCTGCGTTCCATAATCCGTGGAAAACTGCTGCAAGTTCCATTAAATAAAACGCTATGCGATGCGGTTCACAATAATGAGTTGCCGCCTCAACATGCTTTGGCCAGCTAGAGAGCTGCTTTATTAAACGAATTTCATGAATATCTATCAATAAGGATAGATTTACTTTTCCAGATGGTTTTTTGTTTTGACGGAGAACAGATTTTGCACGAGCATGCGCATACTGAACATAAAAAACAGGGTTTTCTCTGCTCTCTTCCGTGACTTTTGCATAATCAAATTCAAGAGGTTGATCGTTTCGTCGTGTTAACATTACAAATCGCATTACATCTGAACTAACCGCATCTATAACATCACTTAAGGTTACAAATGTACCTGTTCGTTTCGACATTTTGACAGGCTTTCCTTTATCAAGCAGCGAGACAAGACCACACTGTTTAATACGCAACATGTCTCGTTCACCAGACATAGCCTCAACAGCTGCTGTCATTCTTTTCACATATCCGCTATGATCTGCGCCAAGTACATCGATAAGCCTACCTCCTGTTCTCTCCAGCTTATCATAATGATAAGCAACGTCAGATGCAAAGTATGTCCAGCTATTATCAGATTTTTGAAGAGGTCTATCTATGTCATCACCGAATTCTTTTGATCTGAATAATAATTGTTCTCGCGGTTGCCAATCTTGTTCAAGTTTGCCTTTCGGTGGCTCCGGCTGTCCACGGTAAATTAAATTATCTCTCTGGAGTTTTTGCATTGCTAAGGATACTTTACCTTCTTTTACGAGCTGATTTTCAGAAGAATAAATATCCATTTCAATTCCAAGTCGCTCGAGGTCTTTCTTTATAGACTCCATCATTAGATCTACGACTATGGGGCCTATTTTATCTGTAATTTCATCTTCTGAGAGATTTTTTAAGCTTTCACCATAGTTATCCGCTAGAAAGTAACCTACATCGATTAGATAATCGCCAGGATAAAGCCCAGCTGGTATGGCTTCTAGTTTTTCGCCCAATGCTTCTCGATATCGAATAAAAGCAGATTTTGACAATGTCGCAATTTGTGATCCCGCATCATTAATATAATATTCGCGAATTACATTATAGCCACTGAAATGCATTAAATTTGCAAGCACATCTCCTAAGATCGCCCCTCTTGCATGGGCTGCATGCAAAGGTCCTGTTGGGTTAGCAGATACAAACTCAATATTCACATTTTGACCAGAGCCAATATTTTTTTTTCCATAATCGTCACCTTTTTCTAGAATAGAGGTGATTTCTTGCGCCCATCTTGATTTGTTAAGTCTTATATTAATAAATCCAGGCCCAGCAATTTCTGCGGATAAAACAGATGACGTTTTTTGTAGCTCTTTTACAAATAATTTAGCTAATTCTTTTGGCGATTGTTTCAAAAGCTTGGCCAAAACCAGCGCTGCATTGGATGCTAGATCACCATGCACCTCATCACGTGGCAGCTCAACAACTAACTTTGATAGACCTATATCTTCGGTAAAATTATGCTTTTCTGCGAGTGTCTGGTAACAAGACCGAATTATTTCTTCAAACTCTTCGAAAATGCTCATATTTTTTCCTTAACTGGAGATAAAATAAATAATCGATCATGTTCTAGCATAGCTTCTCTATCCGTAAGTGAAGCAATATAATCTGCTATGATTCTAGCATTATTAGCGTCTGTTTGGTCTCCAACAGATTTCGTGATAATTTTGTTTTGCCAATAATCTGGCAGAAGAGCCGTATTGTGCAAGAATTCCGTACATAATTCCTTCAATAATTTCTGTGCTTTATTGGTCATTCTATTCACTTTATAATGTCGCCACATATAAGTAAAAAGGAAAGACCTTATTTCAGACAGTGCTTCTTTCATGGCATCAGAGTGGCAAATAAGGGGATAGCCAGCATCACGTATTTCTTTTGGTGATTTTGGGGATTCTTTCTCAAGTTCTTTTGATGAATTTTCCAACAAATCATTTACAAACATTGAAATTAGACGCCTCGTAAGTTCATTTGCAAATCTTTCTGGCGGCAAATCAGGATATTCAGCCTTTATCGTTTTTAAAATATTAGATATGATTGGCAAATTTGATAATTGCTTTACTGTGAATAACTGTGCTCGCAATCCATCATCAATATCATGTGATAAGTATGCAATATCATCTGATAGATTTGCAACTTGGGCCTCAGCAGAAGCAAAGCTTTCTAGCTTAAAATCATATAATGCATCTAGCTTCTTTAGTGTTGGCGTTTGGCGTTTATTAGATACGGGACCGTTATGTTTTGCAATACCCTCTAATGTTTCCCATGATAAATTTAAACCGTCAAAGGTGGCATATCGTTGCTCGATATAACATAAAACTCTAAGCGTTTGCTCATTATGGTCAAAACCGCCATAATCTATCATTCCTTGTTGCAAAGCAATCTCTCCTGCATGACCAAATGGTGTATGCCCCAGATCATGCGCAAGGGCTATAGCTTCAGACAAATCTTCATTTAGCCTCAATGAGCGTGCTATTGTTCTAGCTATTTGCGCTACCTCGATGGAATGAGTAAGTCGCGTTCTAAAATAATCTCCTTCATGATATACAAAGACCTGCGTTTTGTATTGCAAACGCCTAAATGCAGACGCATGGATAATTCTATCTCGGTCGCGTTGAAAATCTGTCCTTTGAAAATTTATTTTCTCTAATGATATTTTCTCTGAAAATAAGCGAGGTTTTTGCATTGATACACAAGCATAAGGCGCACAGTTCAATAATGTCTGGTTGGAATGCATAATAACTTTCGAATTCTTAAGGTGTGTAAAATCAAACTCCTGTAAAGCACCTTATACGATGCGTCAGGATTTAGAGCAAGTGACTACAGGCTTGATTTACATTAATTAAAGAGTCATATTGCTATCGTAGTGTAATCTTCATTGGAATAGTGTTTTTTTTGACCCTTTCATTAAATCTTACAAAGGCTGCTGCAAAACAGATCCATTATTTAGCTTCGCTTGAAAAAGCGTCCTATTTCAGAGTGCGTGTGGATGGTGGGGGTTGTTCAGGTTTTCAATATAAGTTTGATTTTGATAATGAAAAACAAATGGATGATATTGAAATAACTGCGTACGGCGTTACAGTTCTTGTGGATGATATGTCACAGGAATTTTTGCAAAATGCTGAGCTTGATTACGTTGAAGAGCTGCTTGGATCTTTTTTTAAGGTATCAAATCCCAATGCTGTAGCTTCATGCGGTTGTGGCACATCTTTTTCAGTTTAATGACCCAGAATCCCCTTGCCTGCAACAATCAAGAATAAAAATAATGAGAATTACTAGTTGGAATGTAAATTCAATAAAAGCCAGACTGGAGCATGTGTTAGACTATTGTAAGACTGATAAGGCAGATGTGCTTTTGCTTCAGGAAGTAAAAACAACAAATGAAAATTTTCCAAGACAATCATTTGAAGATATCGGCTGGCAAGTGTCTACACACGGACAGAAAACTTATAACGGTGTTGCAATTCTTTCAAAACGACCGATTAAAGTGACACAAGTTGGGCTACCTGACGATGATAATGATCAGCAAGCAAGATATATTGAAGCCGAAATTGAAGGAATACGGATTGCAAACATTTATCTACCAAACGGAAACCCGTGCCCTGGGCCAAAATATGATTATAAGCTAGCTTGGATGGATAAACTTTTCAGCAGGGCTAAATATCTGTTTAATAGAGAAATTCCAGTATTATTAGCAGGTGATTTTAATGTAATTCCTCATCCTATTGATTGCTATGATCCGCCATCGTGGCAAGATGATGCTTTGTATAGAGAAGAAATAAGATTAAAGTTTTACGCCATTTGCAATATTGGTTATCTAGATGCCTTAAGACAAATTCATCCCAATGGAGCTTATTATACATTTTGGGATTATCAAAAAGGGGCTTGGCCAAAAGATAATGGCATTCGTATTGACCACCTTCTACTCTCACCTGAAGCCGCCTGCAGGCTGTCTGACTGCAATGTTGACAGAAACCCAAGAGGGCTTGAAAAAGCATCCGATCACACACCCATCTGGTGTGATTTAACTATTTAAAACATCAGGTCAAAAATATTTAGTTAAAACATTAGTTCAGAATTATTTAGCTAAGATAGTTAATGGATCTTTACCAAAAGAAATTATGATATAATTCAATCGTTTGCCTTCATGGGGTACACTTCCTTTTGTTCACAGTTTAGCAGTATTTTTAACTTCGACTCAACAGTAGACAAAGATAACGGCTCTTTTGGCTTCTATAAACGGCTCATCTCCTCTAATTCTTCACCAGATAAGTCAACTTAAATAGTATTTTTTTGATATTGTGGGGATAATATCCCTACCTTTGACGAGCCCAATATGCCCATCTACAGACGGTTCTGGCAAGATATGGCCAACACAAAACCATGATACTTAATCTGAAAATCGACCATTACTGAATAAAGCGCTACTATCTTTTTTTAAATTTATTGATTGGCTTGAAGTCTGAAATATCTACTTGTCTTGGATCGCACACAAACAAAACACCGTTAGGGTGCATACCAGCGCCATATAATGCAGAAACGGCCGATTTACGCATTCTATTTAGCAATCGAGTATCAGCACATCCAACAAGGGGATGAGCGCCTGTATCTTCTTCTACCTCATTATTCCATTTATCAAGCCTCTCTTGCAAAATATTTAGGTCTTGTAGCTGTTTACAATTGATCTCGTTTTTATCAAGGCATACTTCAATAGTATCGCCATTCTCAATTAACGCAATTGGACCCCCTACTGCTGCTTCTGGGCCAACATGCCCTATAACTAAGCCGACAGAGCCTCCGGAGAAACGACCATCAGTCATTAATCCAACAACAATTTTCTTATCACGGCAGATGGTTGTAATCCTAGAGGTTGAATCTAGCATTTCTGGCATTCCTGGACCACCAACAGGTCCCTCATAACGAACAACGATCATATCATTGTTTTCAAGCTCATTTGGTGTTGCGTCCAAGAATTTGAGGAGATCCTCCTCTCCGTTAAATACCCGCGCAGATCCTGTGAATAAATTATTTTCAAGGCCACCCTCTACACCTGCCAATTTCAAAACTGCACTAAATTCTGGTGATAAATTTCCACCAAGCAAGCGAAGGCCACCTGTTTGTTTAAATGGATTTTCTACAGAATATATAACTTCTCCATCTGGTTTATTTGGAGATAAGCTCTCCACCTGCTCAGCAAGTGTCATACCAGTACATGTCATTACATCTCCTTTAAGTAGACCTGCGTCTAATAAATCTTTAACAAATACCTGTATGCCTCCTCTATCATCAATATCCACCATTGAATATTTCCCAAACGGCCTCGCGTTAACAATTACTGGGACAACATTAAATGAAAGGTGGTTAAATTCATCGGCGCTCATTATGTCCTGATAGAAATCTTTATAACCAGCCGCTCTTGCTATTTCTGGAGCATGAAGCATTACATTGGTAGAACCTCCAACCGACATAGCAACAATAATCGCATTTCGAATAGAATCCCGATTAACAATATCCCTTGGCGTGATATTTTTTTCAATTAAGTTTGAAAGATAAGTAACTAATTCAAAGGGAAATTGTTCAATTCTTTTAGGGTCTTGTGATGCTGGCGAAACCATATGTAATGGCTCCATTCCCACAACTCCAAGAAATGTTTGCATTGTGTTATACGTAAACATTCCGCCACAACTACCATATCCTGGACAGGATTCTTGGGATATTCTCCGCTTTAAATCCTCATTATCGCTTCCCGCAATCTGATAGCTACTAATAATATCTATCGCTTCTCCATTCTCAGAGTCTTTTCCAGGTCTGATTGAGCCATCTGACATTATAATAGCCGGTCGGTTATGTTCCAGAACTGCTGCTAATGTTCCAACCGGTGGCTTATCACATGCAACAACACCAATTAGACCTTCAATACCAGAGGCGCTCAAATGTTCGCATAATGAATCATTCGTAACTTCTCTCCCAATAAGCGAATAACGCATCTCTTTGGTGCCATTTCGTATTCCATCTGAAGTTGCAACCGTGAATTCCGGTTGAACAAGCCGATATTTCATTTGACCCTTCGCCTTACCAACCTTTACCCGAAAGGCTTCATGAATAGCTTGAACTTTACTCAAAACCCCAAGATAACATTGAGAATCACCCTTATTTCCAATTACCCCGATGGATGGCTCGTGGATTAGATCAATATCGGTTCCTAATTCTCTTGCAATGCCATATGTCTGCGAATTTCTTCCAGGGTTATTGTCTATAAGAACAGTACGTGAATTTTTAATCATTTAATAAAAACCTCTTAAAATATTTTATATAATCATCTAATGTTTATTGTCTAAGCCAAGTCGTCTCAATGCTATTCGAAGTGCCTCTACTTTACCTTGATCAGAAACGAGTCGCCTTTTATTTTCTTCTATAACATGACTGGGAGCTTTACTAATAAAGCCTTCATTTGATAATTTCTTGGAAATCTTATCAATTTCATTCTGTGATATAGATATTTCTTTATTCAAGCGAGCTGCTTCTACTTGAAAATCCAATATATCATCAAGAGGCAGACCAATATCAAAACCATGTAGGTTTGAGATCGCAGTTTCTTTTGGAAATTCATCCTGTGTTATTGAAAATTTTTCAATTCTCGCCAACTTCAGGAGGGAGGATTGCATAGACTTAATCACCTCTATCTGTGTGTTAGATGCAGACCTTATCAAAAGCTGGGGCTTCGACGATAGAGGTATATTCATCTCAGACCTAATAGCTCTTATTTCCGTTATAAGGTCTATTACCATTAATATTTTTGTATTGCTTGCCCCTAGCCCTGTTGGGCTAGGAAGCAATGTGGTAATAAGCAAATTTTCTGATTCAAATATCTGCTTATTAAGCTCTTCTGTAATGAAGGGCATGATTGGATTGAGAAGCTGTATTGCTTGATACAATACAAAAGGCGCAATTTTTCTCGTTTCTTGAGATACATCAAGGTCAGGTTTAATAAACTCTATGTACCAATCACAATATAAATTCCAAATAAAGTGATATAATTTATCTGCCGCCTCATTAAATCTATAACCGTTAATTGCATCACCAAAAGAAGTAATAATTGTATCAAGCTCATGTAGAATCCATTTATTTACTGGTAAGGCGGCATTTTTTGGCCTTTGTGGCACTCCATTTAATGAATGGAATTCAAGAAAACGAGCGGCATTCCATATTTTTGTTGCAAAATTGCGATATCCTTCAATCTTTGTTTCAGATAACTTTAAATCGCGTCCTTGTGCAGCCATTGCAGTAAGCGTAAATCGTAAAGCATCCGAGCCATATTTCTGAGTCAAATCAAGTGGATCAAGTACGTTTCTCTTTGATTTAGACATTTTTTGCCCATGTTCATCGCGCACTAATGCGTGAATATATACATCTTTAAACGGCACTTCTCCATCCATAAAATGCATACTCATCATCATCATTCTTGCCACCCAAAAGAAAATAATATCAAAGCCAGTAACAAGAACGTCCCCAGGGTAATATTTTTCTAACTCAGATGTAGGATGAGGCCATCCTAAGGTAGAAAAGGGCCATAAAGCAGAAGAAAACCAAGTATCAAGAACATCTTCATCACGATGAAGTTCAACTTCTTTGCTATAATATGATTTCGCGGATTTCTGTGCTTCTTCCTCAGTTTCTTCAACAAAAGCTGTTCCGTCTGGCCCGTACCAAGCTGGAATTCGGTGTCCCCACCATAATTGTCTTGATACACACCATGGCTGAATACTATGCATCCATTCAAAATAGGTTTTTTCCCAATGTTGCGGAACAAATCGGGTCTTTCCAATCTCCACAGCCTTTATAGCTGGCTTTGCAAGTGTTTGCGCGTCAACATACCACTGATCCATTAGCCAGGGTTCCACGATTACTCCAGAGCGATCACCATGTGGCACGGAATGCTTGTTCGGAATTACCTTCTCTAATAATCCAAGAGCATCTAATTCTTCCAATATTTGCTTTCTTGCGACAAATCTATCAAGCCCCCTGAACCGTTTTGGCGCTGCTTCGTTGATACATGCATGCGCATCAAATATATTCACCAATTCTAATTTGTGCCTACGCCCCACTTCAAAGTCATTAAAATCATGTGCCGGTGTGATTTTTACAGCACCTGTTCCTTTTTCCATTTCAGAATATCTATCAGCAATTATTGGTATTTCTCTGTTAACCAAAGGTAACATAACGGTTTTGCCTACAAGATGAGAATATCTTGTATCTTCTGGGTTTACAACAACAGCCATATCACCAAGCATTGTCTCTGGTCGTGTTGTGGCAACTGTAATAAACGAAGATGGATCAGAGGTAAGAGGATAACGCAACGACCACATATTGCCATCAACCTCCTTCTGTTCAACTTCAAGGTCAGAAATAGCTGTCTGTAATTTTGGATCCCAATTAACCAATCTCTTATCTCGATAAATAAGATTTTGTTTGTGCAAAGAAACGAAAACTTTATTCACTGCCTGAGAGAGGCCTTCATCAAGCGTAAATCGGCTTCTAGGCCAATCAGGTGTTATACCTAGATGACGCTGCTGATGAATTATTCTTCCTCCTGATTTAGACTTCCATTCCCAAACCTTTTTTATAAATTTATCACGCCCAAGTTCACGCCTATCCACATTTTTCTCCGCCAGTTGGCGTTCTACAACCATTTGTGTGGCAATGCCGGCGTGATCCATCCCTGGTTGCCACAAGACGTCTCTGCCTATTTTTCGATGAAACCTTATCAATACATCTTGTAAGGTAAAGGTAAGAGCATGTCCCATATGTAAGGAGCCAGTTACGTTTGGAGGAGGCATCATAATTGTATATGGAAGTCTGTCCTCATTTGGGGAACATGCAAAAGCACCAGACTCTTCACATGCCTGGTACCATTTACCCTCTATTAAACTTGG